>JBJEKQ010000031.1:0-3472 GCA_051878715.1 Prevotella sp. | reverse complement strand
TATATGTGCCGTAGTCCTTGTAGGCATAGCCATGCTCTTCCAAGTACTGGAGCACATATTTCTTCAATGCGAAGCCTGCGTGATCGCAAGCAACTCCAACTGTCTTTACTTCCATAGGCTTACAACATTGCTTTTACCTGATCGTAAACGTTCTGTCCTGTATAGCCGAGCTTCTCGTCGAGCACCTTGTAGGGAGCGGAGAAGCCGAAGCTCTCAAGACCCCAGATCTTTGACTCGGGAGCAGCGCCAATGAGGAAGCCCTGGAGGTTGACAGGCAGACCGGCGGTCATACCGAACACCTTGGCACCTGCAGGCACAACACTCTGCTGGTATTCTGCACACTGAGTGCGGAACAGACCCTCAGAAGGAACGCTCACGATACGAACCTTAACGCCATCCTTGCGGAGCAACTCGGCACCGCTGATGAGGGTGGAAACCTCAGAACCGGTAGCCACGAGCACTACGTCGGGATTCTCGTCAGAGCCAGCCACTACATAGCCACCCTTGCGAGCCAGCTCGTAGTCGTTGCCCTCGGGCAGATTGTTGATATTCTGACGGCTGAAGATAAGAGCTGTAGGAGTATCGGTGTTCTCCATGGCCATTGCCCATGCAACTGTTGTCTCCTTGGCATCGGCTGGACGAAGTACGAGGCAAGAGTTCTTGCCGGCATGGTTCTTCAGCTTCTCCATCAAGCGAATCTGTGCCTCCTGCTCAACAGGCTCGTGGGTAGGTCCGTCCTCACCTACGCGGAATGCGTCGTGGGTCCAGATGAACTTAACGGGCAACTGCATGAGGGCTGCCATACGTACGGCGGGCTTCATATAATCTGAGAATACGAAGAATGTTCCGCAAGCGGGGATGACACCACCGTGGAGAGACATACCGATGCAGCAGCAAGCCATGGTGAGCTCGGCAACACCTGCCTGGAAGAATGCGCCACTGAAGTCGCCCTTGACGAGAGCCTTTGTCTGCTTGAGGAAGCCGTCGGTCTTGTCGGAGTTGGAGAGGTCGGCTGATGCGCAGATCATATTTGGAACCTGCTGTGCCAATACGCTCAGACAAGCGGCTGATGCGCTACGTGTGGCGTCGTTGTCCTTCTGAACGCACTTGCTCCAGTCGATCTTCGGAGCCTTGCCGCTGAACCACTCTGCCTGCTGGGCAGCCTTCTCGGGATTAGCGTCAGCCCAAGCCTTCTCCTCTGCATAACGCTCTGCGCAGATACCCTTAAGTTCTTCGGCACGCTTGGCGTAGAGTTCCTTAACTTCGGGGAATATCTGGAATGGGTTCTCAGGATCACCGCCAAGATGCTTGATGGTGTTGACGAATGCGTCGCCACCGAGAGGTGCACCGTGAGTCTTGCAGTTTGCCTCATAAGAAGAGCCGTCAGCCTTGAGGGCACCCTTACCCATGATACACTTACCGATGATGAGTGTGGGCTTGCCTTCCACCTTCTTTGCCTTGTCGAGAGCCTCACGAATCTGGTCAACGTCGTTACCGTTGATTTCGAATACCTCCCAACCAAATGCACGATACTTGGCGGCTGTGTTCTCGTTCATTACCTCCTTGGTCTCGGTAGAGAGCTGGATGTCGTTGCAGTCGTAAAACATGATGAGGTTGTCAAGACCGAGCACGGAAGCGATACGGGCTGCACCCTGAGAGATTTCCTCCTGGATGCCACCGTCGGAGATGTAGGCATAGACAGTCTCCTTGTCGAATGTCGGGTTACCTGTATGGGCTGCCAAGAACTTGGCGGCGATGGCGGCACCAACGGCAAACACATGTCCCTGTCCGAGAGGACCGGATGTGTTCTCAATGCCACGGGCAATCTCAAACTCGGGGTGACCGGTTGTAGGAGAACCCCACTGACGGAGCTGGGCAAGCTCGTCAAGAGTGAACTTACCGATAAGGGTAAGCTGTGAATAGAGCATAGGAGCCATGTGACCGGGATCAAGGAAGAAACGGTCGCGACCAACCCATTCGGGATTCTGCGGGTCATACTTCAGGTACTCGCTGTAGAGCACGTTGATGAAGTCGGCACCACCCATGGCGCCACCGGGGTGACCGCTCTTTGCCTTTTCAACAGCAGATGCAGCAAGGATGCGAATGTTATCCGCTGCCTTGTTCATTAGATTCTTGTCATTCATCTTCTTTAAGTTTTTATAATGTTACTACTTTATATCAAGAACAACGATTGATTTTGCGGGAATTTTCACTGTAAGCACATTTTTCTTCAGTTTAGCGTCCTTAAAATCAGTCGGAACAACCACTTGGGGATTGTCAAAGTCGTTGTAATCGGTGATATTCTTGCAGGTGAGGATGCGGCCGCTCACGCTCTTTGCCTGCATACCGTCGAGATTGACAGTAAGGGTCTGGGCCTTGTCGAGGCATACATTGGCGAGCGACATGATAATGCTGCCGTCTGCCTTCTTGGCGGCAGATGTGCTCACTGCAGGAACCTTGCGTCCGTCCTTGGCACGTTTGTCTCCGCGGACATCAATGGTATCTACTGCCACGTCACACGGCAAGTAAACGGCTTCCTGGAAACCCTTATACATCTCGAACACGTGATAGGTAGGCGTAAGCACCATGTGTCCACTACCCTTCTGGTCAGTGAGAATCATCGACTGGAGCACGTTGACAACCTGTGCGATGTTGGCCATACGGAGACGGTCGGTGTGGCGATGGAACACGTTGAGTGAGAGTGCTGCTACCATCGCATCGCGCATGGTGTTCTGCTGGTAGAGGTGACCTTTCACTGTTCCGGGCTCCTCATCCCACCATGTTCCCCATTCGTCGAGCAGCAAACCGATTTTCTTGTTGGGATCTTTCTTGTCCATGATAGCCGCATGACGTTCGATGACATCCTCCACCTCAAGACACTTGCCCATTGTCCAATAATAATCGTCCGGGTTGAACTTCAGTGCGGCACCCTTGCTTCCGCTCCAACCAGTCACGGTGTAGTAGTGGAGCGAGATACCGTTCATGGTGTGTCCCGCCTTGTCCATCAGCACCTTGGTCCAGTTCCAGTCATAGTCGCTCGCACCACTGGCAATCTTATACAGATGATTGCCGTCGTAGTTGCGGCAGTATGTCTGATAACGACGGTAGAGGTCGGCATAGTATTCGGGAAGCATACTACCACCACAACCCCAGCTCTCGTTACCTACTCCAAGAAACTTAACCTTCCATGCCTTGTCGCGACCGTTCTGACGACGAAGCTTTGCCATTGGAGTGTCGCCATCACTGGTCATATATTCCACCCACTTGGCGAGCTCCTCAACAGTACCGCTACCAACGTTTCCGCTGATATATGGCTCACAGCCAAGCATCTCGCAGAGATTAAGGAACTCATGAGTTCCGAAGGAGTTATCCTCGATGGTGCCTCCCCAGTTGTTGTTCTGCATCTTGGGGCGCTTTTCCTTAGGACCGATTCCGTCCATCCAGTGATACTCGTCGGCGAAGCAGCCACCCG
>JBJEKQ010000030.1:0-3506 GCA_051878715.1 Prevotella sp. | reverse complement strand
GCCTCGCGGCACACGCACCTGAAACGTGCGCGTCTACCAATTCCGCCACCTGGGCATTTACACATCAGACCATCTCTGAATGCGCTCTTTTGTTTCAAAAACGAGCGGAAAACGGGACTCGAACCCGCGACCCCAACCTTGGCAAGGTTGTGCTCTACCAACTGAGCTATTTCCGCAATCTTTTAAACCCTGCATTTCTCTAAATGCGGTGCAAAGGTAACATTATTTTTTGTATTAGCAAACTTTTATCCATCTTTTTTGAAAAAAAATCAGTCCATCCTGCCTTTATAGTCTGTATAATCGTATGCGCGGAGCACTTGAACCGTCCCGTCAAGTGTTTTCAAGGCAATGGTGGGATGCGATATGCCGTTGAACATGTTTGTCTTTACCGTAGTATAATGTATCATGTCTTCAAACACCAATTGCTCGCCCACCTCAAGCGCATGGTCAAACTGCCAATATCCCATGAAATCGCCCGACAGGCAACTATTGCCGCCCAATCTGTACACATTGTCTTCGGCAAGTGCCCTTTCCACGTCATCAGGCAGGCATTCGGCACCTCTTACACTGGGGTGATACGGCATCTCCAGACAGTCAGGCATGTGACAGGTAAAACTGACATCCATGATGGCGGTTTTGATGCCCTTGTCTTCTACAACATCCACTACACCCGCCACCAGATCTCCCGTTTGCCAGGCAAAGGCGCTCCCCGGCTCCAGGATAATCTTCAGCCACGGATAGCGTCTGTGCAGCCCTTGCATCAGGTCCACCAGCAGTTCCACGTCATAGTCTTTTCTGGTCATCAGATGCCCGCCTCCCAGATTGAGCCACTCTATCTGTTCAAACCATCTGCCAAACTGCCGTTCGATATGCACTAAGGTTCTTTGCAGTACATCTGCCCCACTCTCGCAATGGCAATGGCAGTGGAATCCCGTAACGTCTTGCGGCAACACCTCCGGTAACTTGTCGGAAGTAACGCCAAACCTCGTGCCCGGTGCACAGGGGTTATACAGCAAAGTACCCACCTCGGAATACCTGGGATTGACGCGGAGCCCCAGCCGGATCTTGTCGTTGGCCTGTGCCACCCGTTCATGATATCGCGCATACTGCGTCAGGGAGTTGAAGGTGAGATGGCTCGAATATCCGGCTATCTGCTCTATCTCTCTGTCTGTATATGCTGGCGAATAGGTGTGCGCAGGAGCTCCGAACTCCTCAAATGCCAGACGTGCCTCGCTGAGAGAACTGGCTGTCGTTGAATGTATGTACTCTCTGAATATCGGGAACAGCTTCCACAAAGCAAAAGCCTTGAATGCCAGGATAATCTCTATACCGGCTTCGTTTGCCACCCGATGAATCAACTGAAGATTGTTTCTGAGCAACCTTTCGTCCACTATATAGTAAGGTGTGGGGAGTGTTGTGTTTGACTTACTGTTCTGTTTCATCTGTAGTAACCTTTATTTGCTGCCAAAATCAGAATCGGGCACGATGCCTTGCTCCAATATATGTCTTCACCATCCATAGTCAGCCCTCGCTGTTTTAACAGACCAAGCCGGTATGGAAAGCCGCAAGCTCATCACTGTTCATTTGGCTTAACGAAAACGTTCCACATACTCTATAAAAGCACGAAGTCCTGCCGTGGTACGCTTTCATGGAAGAGGCGTGGCAGGAACTGTTGCCGCAAAGATACGGCTTTTATTTGAGTTGTGCAAGGGGGTGGATAAAAAGTGATAGCTTGATGAGCGTTTTTAACAGTTGTCGGGTGTTTCCGTGCCTAAAAAGGCGTGCAAAACTTTAAACTGTTGTACTTACAGTGTCATAACCGCTATCCGCATATTTGAAGAATAGCTGTTATAAATGTATATTTGAAGGCTTTCGTTTTATGTTCCGCGTCGCGGAACGGCTGTTCAGCGACGCGGAACAGCCGTTCGCCACTGCTGAATGTCCGTTCCGCGACGCGGAACGGAAAACAAAAGCCGGCTTCTTGCTGATTGTAAGCACAGCTTCATGAGAAATAGAATACGGGTAAGACGAGACACCAAAACAGCACTAATCAATATACGACAAACGGCTATGGCGGCATGATTGCAGTAGGCATGTCCGACAAGGCTCAATATCCTCCTCCAAGTGCATGATAAAGTTGGATGACGCCTTGAATTTCCTCGTATTTGTCAGATACCTCTGCCAGTTGTGCCTGTAAAAGTGCCTGACGTGCGGTCAGCACTTCCAGATAGTTTGTAGTGCCGTATTCCATCAGCAGCCGGGTGTTGTCAAGAGCGTTTTTGAGTTTCTCCACTTTCTGACGGTTCAGTTCGCCACTTTGCCGGGCTTTCTGCCACTGTGTCAAGGCATTATTCACCTCTGCCCCCGCCTCCAGAAGGGTTTGGGTAAAGGATATCTTCGCTTGCTGCTGCTGGGCCTTTGCTATCTTCAGATTTGACTGATTGCTTCCGCGGTCGAAGATAGGCTGCACCAACGAGCCAACGGCATTGAGCAACCAATCGCCCGGGTTGACGATACCCTTGCCCGAGTTGTTTGTCCAGCCAGCAGAACCGCTGAGTGTGATACTGGGATAAAAGGCGGAACGGGCTTCGTTGGTGGCGTAAAACGCCTGTGCCAACTCCCACTCCTTTTGGCGCACATCGGGCCGTCTGGCGAGCAACTGCACAGGAAGCCCCAACGACAAATCCCTGTTGAACACACATTCCTGCAGGCTGCCCCGCTGAATCGCTGTGGGAACGATGCCCACCAAGGTAGAGAAGGAGTTTTCGAGTTCGTGGATTTGCTTTTCCAGCGACACCACGGTAACGGCTGCCTCAAGCCTGCTTGCCTCTGCCTGTGCCACAGCCACCCCGTCACATTCTCCTGCAAGTTTCAAGGCGTCCATCACCCTTGCATACTCGCTCCATTGCTGTTCAGTTTCACGGGTAACAGACAGTTTGCAATCCATTGCCAGCAACGAGTAGTAGGTTTCGGCAATAGTAGCCACCAAATCCGTTTGCACCGCCTGTTCATACGCCCTGCTTGCCTCCAAGGCTGCGCGGCGTCCCTTCTGCCTGTTGCCCAGCTTTCCAAAAGCATCAATTTCCCACTCTGCTGTGCCACCTAAAGAATAGGTTTTTGACGGTTTCTCTCCGCCGAAACTGTTTACAGACCCCTGTGGATTCAACGACAAAGAGGGGAAAAAAGCATAGTTGGCAGCCCGCAAGGATGCCTGCGCCTCTTCTGTGCGCAGACGTGCTATCTGAAGGCTGCTATTATGTTCCAGCCCCCTATCTATCCATTGTGTCAGTAGTGAATCATTGAAAAACTCGCGCCAGGGGAAATCTGCCAGCGAAGTGCTGTCATACAGGTTGCAAGGCGCATCTCGATACAGGCTATCTACAGCCACCTCCACCTTGCGATGATAACCTGTATATATTCCACAACTGCTGAACATGCAGACGGCTGTCAGGATAAATATTATTTGTTTCTTATACATATATTACTCAGTTACTGTAAGTTATTGT
>JBJEKQ010000029.1:0-3557 GCA_051878715.1 Prevotella sp. | reverse complement strand
CATTGACAGTGTTTTTGGCTCTCATGCTCCGCAGATGGATATCAGAACCCTATGCACCAACAGGCGCTCACAACGCCGCATCATACAATTCAACAACGCGCTGTTCTCTGCCATCGCAAAAAACGAGAGCGCAGAGATAGCAGAGAAAGACAAGGAAGGTGCCTTATCTTTGCAGAAGGCGTATGCCGATGTCAGACAGGAAATACCCACCGACAGGGAGTTGAAAGGTTATGTAAACGTAACGCTACTGCCCAACAACGAGAACTATAACGAAAACACCTTAGACATCCTTATCTCCAGTATTACTGAGATTCTTGCAAAAGGCCATCCCCAAAGCAGCATTGCCATCTTGGTCAGAGCCAACCGCTTCATTCCTGTTATTGCCGCACAGATTAAACAGGCATTGCCCGAATTGAGCATCATTTCAGACGAAGCCTTCAGACTGGACGCCTCACTTGCCGTCAACACCATTGTCACAGCCATGAAATACATGGCAGATGCTGACAATGAACTTGCCTTGGCTTTTCTGGTCAATGCCTACCAATACGGCATTCTCCATCAAGAGATACCACAAGAAAGGATGTTCCAGGACAAGGAAACCACCCTCTCTTTTCTGCCACAAGAATTCATACAACACATGGAATCACTTTACGAGCTACCCTTGCCCGACATGGCAGACCGCCTATACGCTTTGTTTGAACTGGACAGACTGACAGACGAGGGGGCTTATGTATGTGCTCTGTATGACTGTCTGATGGAATACACCGACAATCCCCCGGCTGACCTGCCTGGATTTATCAATGAATGGGACAGCACCTATGCCGACAGGACTATACAAAGCGATGGCATAGAGGGCATACACATTCTGTCCATACACAAGAGTAAGGGGCTGGAATACGAACACGTACTACTTCCCTATTGCGACTGGCAAATCGAATCCTATCATGCCGACAATGTGGTATGGTGCAAACCTGCAGAAGAGCCCTACAACAGAATGCCGTTGGTTCCCATTGATTTCAGCAAGAAAGCCATGAGCGGCACCATTTATGAAACAGACTATCTTACGGAGCATTTACAAAATACCGTCGATAACCTGAACCTGCTGTATGTGGCACTGACGAGAGCGCGCAGCAGTCTGATAATCATCGGGAAAAAAGGAGCAGCTTCCACGCGCTCCTATAGTATTGAACTGGCACTGGATGAGGTACAGAAGGAGTTGCCCGAGGCTACACTGTGCAGCCCTGCCAACATAGAGGAGAGTGCATCAGAAGAAGAAATGATTGGACTGAAATATGGAGAACTGGACGAAGCGGATTCCTCAGTCATAAAGCAGGACAACGACGGAACAGTGCGTACACAGGTAGGCATACGCATCAACCACTCCAAGGCAGAATACAAGCAAAGCAACAGAAGCATCCGTTTTCTGCAAGAGGAAAAAGAGGAGGGCTGTACCGATGTGCCACAAGGCAAACGGCAGATGTATATCCAGCGCGGAGCCTTACTGCACCAACTGATGTCGAACATCCAGACCGTTGCCGACGTAAACAAAGAAATACGCCTGATGGAATCTGAAGGTGTGCTCGACACCGACATAGGCATGTCCGTCCGTGAAATAGAGACCCTTATCAACAGTAAACTGCAGCAGCCGGAGGTAAGGCAATGGTTCGACGGAACGTGGATACTGCACAATGAATGTTCCATCATCACACGAGACGAACAGAGCAATACCATTATAGAGAGACGGCCTGACAGGGTTATGAGCAAGGGAGACAACACAGTGGTACTTGATTTCAAGTTCGGGAATCCTATGGCAAAACATCAGGCACAGGTCAAGGAATACGTGAGTTTATTGGAAGCCATGGGATACAAGCACGTCAAAGGGTATCTGTGGTATGTGTTTCAAGATTTGATTATCTCATTATGAACCGTACTTTTTTGGATGAAGTGGCAGCAGATATGCTGCATAAGTTGGGTGATGACCTCTCACGGACTGTGGTAATATTCCCCAACAAACGTGCAAGGCTGTTTTTTGCAGAAAGCCTGTACAGGCATGCCGGACACGCACTGTGGAGCCCGTCATACCTCACCATCAGCGAACTGTTCCGCTCCTACTCTCCATTGGTGGCTGCCGACGAGATAAAACTGGTGACAGAACTGCATCGCTCCTATTGCATTTGTACAGGGTCTGACGAATCTCTGGACCATTTCTATGGCTGGGGACAAGTTATGCTGACCGATTTTGACGATATAGACAAAAACCTGGCAGATGCAGGAAAGGTGCTTGCCAATGTTGCCGATTTGCATGAGATGGATGATCTTTCATACCTGTCAGAAGAGCAGGTGGCAATGCTCAAACAGTTTTTCGGTACGCTGGTACTGAACAAAACGACCGAAATGAAACGGCGGTTTCTGCAGATGTGGAAGCAACTGTACAGAATATACCTCCACTACAATCAGGTTCTCGGTCAGCAAGGCCTGGCATACGAAGGAGCACTTTACAGGAGCGTTGCCTGTAACCCTCAATTGTCCTTTCCTTTTGACCGATACGTATTTGTGGGATTCAACATGGTTCACCCTGTAGAACAAACGATGTTTCAGAGAATCAAAGACGCAGGCAAAGCGATGTTCTATTGGGACTTCGACCACTACTACATGCAGCCGATGCACGAGGCTGGGCATTATATATCCCGACTGATGGCATCGTTCCCCAGCGAACTGGACACCCATAATGCCTCCGTCTATAACTGTTTCAACACTCCTAAGAGCATCAGACTTTTCGGGGCTTCCACCGACAATATACAGGCAAGATATGTAAGCCGGTGGCTACTGGAAAACAACCGTTATGCCAAGGGTAAGCGCACTGCCATCATCCTATGCGATGAGAACATGCTGCCATCAGTGGTCCACTGCATTCCCGATGAGGTTGCTACTCTCAACATCACCACCGGCTATCCTCTGCATCTGTCACCCGTTGTATCACTGGTACATCTGCTCCTTTCACTGCAGGTTTCCGGTTATGACAAGCAGAAAAAAAGATTTCTCAAGTCCTTTATACAAAGGGTAAGGAAGCACCCTTATGCGAAATACTTAGACAACCCGGAGGGGGAGGTTTTTGTTCCTGTTGATGAAAAACATCTCTCAGGATGGTTACTGCACCTGATCAAGGGTGTGGCCCGGCAACTGCCGGAACAGAAAACCCCTTTCGTCAAGGAAGCCTTGTTCAGAACCTATACCATCATTAACCGTATGGACCAGCTGATAGGGAATGAAGAGATAAGCATCGACGGACACACCCTGACCAGACTTCTCACACAGCTGCTGCGACAGACTTCGGTACCCTTCCATGGCGAACCGGCTGCCGGTGTGCAGATAATGGGTGTGCTTGAAACAAGAAACCTCGATTTTGACCACATGCTCATCCTGTCGTGTGGAGAAGGAAACATCCCCCGTGGACTCAACGATACATCTTTCATACCCTATAGTGTGCGCAAGGCATACGGACTGACCACCATAGACAACAAGACCGCCATCTATGCCTATTACTTCTACCGAATGAT
>JBJEKQ010000028.1:0-16079 GCA_051878715.1 Prevotella sp. | reverse complement strand
CAGGGCTATTTCATGGAGAATGTGATTGATGCACACGATGTGTCTATCCGCTGGCGTGTGTGGGATGGTGACAACGGTCTTACCCTGGTACAGACCAAGCCCGATGGCACATCTGCCTTTGGAGTGGCAGTGGATACCATCGCCCAGCAGCAGACAGCCCGCGTGCACAAGATACAGATTTTCGGTACAGCCATCACAGCCGAGCAGGCGCAGTATGCCACCGACAATCCCGTGGGCAACGTCGGCACACTGAGCGACCTGAATGCCGGAGGCGGTGAGAAAGTGGACGATGCTCCCGATGCCAATGCTCCTGTAGTGTTGCTCACCGTGGCACAGGATGGTAGCGGTGACTATACCAAGGTGCAGCAGGCCATCAATGCCGTGCCCGACGGTTCGCGAGGCATTATCTATATCCGTCCCGGAGTATATGATGAGAATATCTACTGCGGCACCAAGACCAGCCATGACAAGTATATCAGTCTGGTGGGCGAGAACAAGGAGACCACTATCCTCACCTCATCGGTGGACCGTGGCAGCAACAATCCTTCAAACACCTATAACGACTGTGCTGCGCTGAATGTCTATACCACCCGCTTCTATGCGGAGAACCTCACCATACGCAATACCGCAGGCAATGTGGGGCAGGCTGAGGCTCTCTTCACTTCGGGCGACGCCCACCTGTTCAACAACTGCGTGCTCAGCGGCTATCAGGACACCTACAAGGCAAATATCGGTTCGCGCGGATATTTCACCAACTGTACAATCATCGGTGCCACCGACTTTATCTACGACAGCGGACTGGAATGGTTTGAGAACTGTGAAATCCGCTGCGTCAAGGGTGGCGGATATGTCACTGCTGCCGGAGACTGCGGACTCACGCTCACCCGTACCCTGCATCCCGAACTCAGTGTCAGTCCTTTCTATGCCGGACTGTTCTTCCGTGGCTGCAATGTAGTGGCAGAGGAAGGTGTGGCTGACGGCGCCTACTATCTGGGTCGTCCGTGGAAGGAGAAGTGCGGCACCATGTTCCTGCAGTGTACCCTGGGCAGCCACATCAACGCCAAGGGCTGGAAGGAGTGGAGCGGCACAGAAGCCGACTGCTGCTATATGGAATACAAGAATGTGGATGCTTCGGGTAATCCCGTGGATGTGTCCTCCCGCGTGTCTTTCGGTCATCAGGCCACGGATGTTGAGGTGCAGGCATACATGAATCCCGAATTTCTCTTTGACAAGTTCTCCAGTGTGCCGTTTGATTACGAGTATATTCTGGAGGGTGCCGCAGCTCCTACAGGTTTTGAAATCAATGGAGATTCCTTTACATGGCAGAGTGATGACAAGGCTGCCGGATATATTATATATAAGGACGGCAATTTTGTTGCTATGGTCAGCGAGCCTTCGTTTACCACAGATGGCAGCGATGCCGCTTACACTGTGAGTACGGTGTCGAGACACGGTGTGGTGGGCAATCCCGTGAAGATGGAGGAGAAAGGTGATCTTCTTGCCTTCCCCACTGCACAGGGCTTTGGCAAGTATGCCACCGGAGGCCGTGGCGGAAAAGTGGTCACTGTTACTTCGCTGGAAGACGTGGCAGGTAAGGAAGGTACCCTGCGCTGGGCATTTGCGCAGTATCCGGACGAACCTCTTACCATCGTTTTTGCCGTGAGTGGAGAGATACAGTTGAAAGATCAGTTGGGCGTGAAACGTGCCGACTGGACCCTTGCCGGACAGACTGCTCCGGGAGAAGGCATCGTGCTGTCGCGCAACAAGGTGAATTTCGGCGGGTCGCAGAACTTCATCGTGCGCAACATCCGTTTCCGCAGTGGCGCCACCAATACAGCAGGGGAAGTGCTGTCCGACCAGGCATGCGGAGTGGAAAACTGTAACAACTTTATATTCGACCACTGTGTGTTCGGCTGGTCTGTGGAAGAAAACATGAATACTCAGGACAGCCACTTCCTCACAGTGCAATACAGCATGGTGCATGAGGGACTTTACAATGCAGGCCATCCCAAGGGAGCCCGCGGCTATGGCTCGCAGTGGGGAGGTTCGCCTGCCACCTATCACCACAACCTGCTGGCGCATAACAAGTCGAGAAGTCCGCGTATCAACGGTGCCCGTGGAGATGATTATGTGGTGTTCATGGAGTATGTGAACAATGTGAACTATAACTTCAGTGCCAGTGGAACCTACGGCGGAGAGAACACTGCCGACATCGTGAAGTACAACGGGGTGAACTCGGTGCATGAATGTAACTTTATGAACAACTATTACAAGGCAGGCAAGATAGCATCAGCATCGGGCAGCAAGTTCCTGGTGTCGAGCTATGCGCGTGTAGGTGCCACCTCATGGGCTCCCGCAAAATGGTACATCAACGGCAACGTGATGGAGGGCAATGCCACAGCCACCAACGACAACTGGACGGCAGTGGGAGTGGAGACCTATACACTGGATGATATACGGGTGAACGAACGCATCGTTACAGCTACCCCGTACAACAAGTACTCCATAGATGGCGGTAGGGGCGTGTATGTGCCCGAACGCTATATGTTGCAGGATATAGCTACAGCCCAGGATGCCTATACAGATGTGGTGAACCATGCCGGAACCATCAACCGCGACAAGGTGGAGCAGCGCATCGTCAATGAGGTGCTTACAGGAACATGTACCTACGGCGGCGCTGCCATGGGAGCAGGAAAAGGTATCATTGATACCGAGAACGATGCAGAAGGCTTCTATGCCTATACTACCGACTATACCGTGCCTGCTGACAGTGACGGCGACGGAATGCCGGATGAGTGGGAAAACAAGCATGGGCTGAACCCGCAGGCGGCTGACCAGAATCTGGTGAACCTGGACGGATACACCGCTTTGGAAGTGTATCTCAATGAGCTGATGGGTGAAAAGATGGACACTGATTTCACCACTGCCATCCAGAGTGTTATGGCAATGCCTTCGCAGATACGCTATGATGCTGCCAGCGCCACTTTGCAGGTGGGTGAAGAAACCGTGGGCAGCCGGCTGAGCGTATATACTGCTGACGGACGTCTTGTGAAAAGTATGCTGATAACTGACAGAGAGACACGCTTGGGCGAAATGCCACAGGGAATGTTGCTGATGCAGGTGGAGGGTAGAAACATCTGTCCGAGAACGCTCAAGGTTGTACAATGAGATATTGGGATAAAGTCAAAGAAATGAAATTAGCAGAAAGAGTGTTTCAGCGGAAACATCTTATTTAGAGGTTAGATATTATTTTTAGAACTTTTCTACCCAATGGAGAGCCGCCGTGAGGTGAGGCTCTCCTTCTTGTTTATGCTTTAGGTTATTTTTTCACCATCACTAACCCAAATCGGTCGTCATACTGTTATGCGCAAATGAAGTTCTTTTATTTACCATTACTAAAAAGGAAAATGTGAACATTTTATGTATCTATATGAATAAGTGTAATTGCTTCAAAATGACTAACTTTGCAGCCGAAAATAGAGAAGCGATGAAAAAAGTATTGTTCATTTTTGTATTATTGGGGGTGACGGTAGTGGCCGGAGCCCAGGAAATACTGACTCTCTCCCAATGTCTGCAACGTGCCATCGACAATAACCTCTCGCTGAAAAGTAGCAGGAACGAACTCGGCAAGGCACGTTACAATCTGAGTGAAAACAGGGCAAAGTTGTTGCCGCAGATCAATCTCGTGGCAAGTTTCAACGACAATTTCGAGCCGCCCGTGTCAGTGACCGACGGTACTGCCTATGGTAAGTTGTACAATGTTACCAAGACACTGCAGTACAACGCTGCGGCAGGACTGCAGTTGCAGATGCCCCTGTACAACCAAACCGTTTATACTTCCATCGGAATTGCTAAAACGGTGAACAGCCTGAACGAACTGTCATACGAGAAAGCACGCGAAGACCTGATAATGCAGGTGAGCCGCATGTATTATCTGGCACAGAATACCGAAGAACAACTCAAGCTGGTGCTGGAGAACATCGCACGGCTCAAGGCTCTCCGCGATATCACGGTGGCTTTCTACGACAATGGAATGGCTGTGGAGGTGGACGTGCAGCGTGTCAACATCAATCTGGAAAACCTGCAGGTGCAGTACGACAATGCAAAAGCCATGCTTACCCAGCAGTACAATACCCTGAAGTATGTGATGGACTATCCAGCAGAACAGCAGATAGCGGTGACTGCCGCCGATGTGAACGAGATGGAGAAACTGCAGTATGAGGGTCCTGCCATGAACCAGTATGAACTGCTGTTGCTGCAAGAGAAAGAGAAACTGGCACGGCAGCAGACCCAGGTTATCAAGGACGGATATCTGCCTACGCTGAGCCTCACAGGCAGCTGGATGTACAGTGCCTATACCGATAAGTTCAAGAACTGGTTCCATAGCGGAGAATCCAACCATTGGTTTGGCTCCAACGGCGTGGGACTGTCATTGCGTGTGCCCGTGTTTGACGGATTTGACAAGCGCAGCAGGATAAGGAAGGGCAAGATTGACATTGAAAACGCCCGTCTCTCCTATGAGAACGCACGGAAGAATGTGGAGACGCAGTACATGAATGCCACCAACGAACTGCAGAACAGTGAACGCAACTATGTGAAGCAGAAAGACAACTTCCGGTTGGCGGAGAACGTATGTGGCGTGACTACCGACAGATACCGTGAGGGCATAGCTTCCATGACCGAGGTGCTGCAGGACGAGATGAGGGTGAGCGAGGCACAGAACAACTATCTCACCGCGCACTATAACTACCAGGTGGCAAACCTGACATTGATGAAGTTGACGAGACAATTAGACAAACTGACAAAATAACTCCCAAAATCCCAATACTACCATGAAAGAAAAAGCAAACAACAATACAAACGTGAGCAGAGAAGAGCAGATTATCAAACTGAAGAAGCAACGCCGCAGACAGATGGTGACCAGTGCCATCGGACTCGCCATCCTGGTGTGGGGACTGATAAAGGTGGTGGGCATCTTCATTGATTACCGTAGTACGGAGACCAGCAACGACGCACAGGTGGAGCAATACCTCTCACCCGTCAACCTCCGCGCTGCCGGTTATATCAAGAAGATATACTTCACGGAGCATCAGCGTGTGAAGAAAGGGGATACCCTGCTGGTACTCGATGACCGCGAATACCGTATCAGGGTGATGGAGGCGGAAGCTGCCTTGAAGGATGCCATGGCAGGAGCCAATGTGATAGACGCCACCCTGCAGACCACACAGACCTCTGCCACCGTCTATGATTCGAGCATTGCAGAGATAGAGGTGAGACTGGCGAAACTGGACAAAGACATCAAGCGCTACCGCAATCTGGTGGAGCGTAAGGCCGCCACCCCTATCCAACTGGAGCAACTGGAAACGGAATATGCTGCCACCAAAAAGAAACTGGACCAGGTGAGAAAGCAGCAGAAAGCCGCGTTCTCGGGTGTCAATGAGGTGACTAACCGCAAGGCAAACATGGAGGCATCCATCGAGCGTGCTCAGGCTGCTTTAGAGATGGCAAAGCTCAATCTCTCTTACTGCACTGTAGTGGCTCCCTGCGACGGACAGTTGGGACGCCGTGCCTTGGAAGAGGGGCAGTTTATCAGTGCCGGACAAACCATTACCTATATCATGCCCAACACCACCAAATGGGTGATAGCCAACTACAAGGAGACACAGGTGGAAAACCTGTTCGTAGGCCAGCATGTGCGCATGACGGTGGATGCCATCAGCGACAAGGAGTTTGAAGGCACAGTAACAGCCATTTCAGGAGCCACAGGTTCCAAATATTCCCTGGTACCTACCGACAACTCTGCCGGTAACTTCGTCAAGATACAGCAGCGTGTGCCCGTGAGAATTGATTTCAACAACCTGTCGGAGGAAGACAATCTGCGTCTGGCTGCCGGCATGATGGTGATAGTGAAAGCTGAAAGGAAATAAAATGGCATCTAATCCACGCAACTTCCCTTTCTACAACTGGGTGCCCAAACCTTTGGGCATTATCTTCCTCATCATCCTGTTCATCCCTATCATGACCATCAGCGGCGTGTATTCGGTGAACAGCAGTGAGATGATAGGCGGATTGGGAATACAATCGGAGCATATCTCGTTTGTGGGATTTGTCACCTCTGTGGGTATGGCGGCATTCTCTCCCTTCTTCTACGACCTGGTGTGCCTGCGCCGTCAGAAGATGATGAGTGTGGTGGGCTTCTCCATCCTTTTCGCACTCAGTTATGTGTGTGCCAAGACCGACAGCATTTTCCTGCTTGCGGTGTGCAGTCTCATCATGGGGTTTGTGCGCCAGACACTGCTGATGACCACTCTTTTTACACTGATAAAATACGGCTTCCATATCGAAGCCACCAGAAATCTTACGCCGGGCAATGAACCCACCACAGAAGAAGGCTGGGATAAACTGGACACGGAGAAGACCACCAGTATGCCCACCATCTATTTCTTCTTTATGATTCTGGGGCAGATGGGTACCTGGCTCACCGCCTATCTCGCATACGCCTATGAATGGCAGTACGTGTATTACTTCATGATGGCTGCCATGCTGGTTGCCATTGTGATAAGCATGGTTGCCATGCCCTATCACAAATATCCCATGAAGAAGTTTCCCATCAACTTCTCCAAATTTGGCAATGTGGTGGTATTCAGTATGATGTGCTGTTCGTTCATCTTTATCATGGTCTATGGCAAGGTGCTCGACTGGTATTCGCATCCCTACATCCGCATGGCTACCATCGTATGTGTGGTGTTCACCCTGCTTTTTGTGTATCTGGAATATACGCGCAGGTCGCCTTATTTTTTGCTTAGTACTCTGAAATTGCGCAGCGTGCAGGGCGGTATCCTGCTGTTCCTGGGACTGATGATATTCAACTCCAGTGCCATGTTTGTCAATGTGTTTGTCAGCGTGGGTATGAAGATAGACAACTGGCAGAACGCCACTCTCGGCAACTGGGTGCTGGTGGGCTATTTCCTGGGACTGGTGATGGCTGTGATATGCAGTGCCAAGGGTTTTCACCTGAAATGGCTTTTCGCTCTCGGCTTTATCCTTATCGGACTGTCTGCCCTCTACATGTATTTCGAGGTACAGGATGCCGGTATGTATGGGCGGATGAAATGGCCCGTCATTATACGCGCTACAGGTATGATGCTGCTCTATGCCCTCACGGCGGTATATGCCAACCAGCGTATGCCCTATCGCTATATGTCCACCTGGGTGTGTATCATGCTCACCGTGCGCATGATTATCGGGCCTGGCATAGGGTCTGCTCTCTATTCCAATGTGTTGCAGGAACGCCAGCAGCATTACGTGACGCGCTTTGCGCAGGATTTCGACCGTATGGACAGTCAGGTGGCGGCAGATTACCAGCGTACCGTACAGGGGATGATGTATCAGGGCAGGAGTGAGACAGAGGCGCAGCAGATGGCTGCCATGTCGCTCAAAGGCAAGGTGCAGGTGCAGGCTACCCTCACCGCCATCAAGGAGATGGCAGGCTGGACCTTCTATGGATGTGTGATATGTGCCGGTGTCATCCTGCTTGTACCATGGCGCAAGAAGCCGCTTGAGAAAGTACTCGCAGACATCAAACCAAAATATTTATCCCGCAACAAAGCGGTGTAATTTCAGAAAAATAACTATATTTGTGCCCTGAATATAGAACACTCTTTTCATGGCACCTGTCACTAATGTATCAGAAACATTGCAAGCCTTTACCATGGCGATTCTCAATAATGCAGATATCTGTGGTACCAAATGTGCCATAGGTGTTTTCCCGGAAGAACTGTATCATCCCTATATGGTTGACCGTATCGGAGTCATTGTGTGCCAAAAGGGGCACTTCCGGTTTACTGTCAATCAGAAGGAGTTGACATGTTATGCCGGTCAAACCGTGTTCTTGTCGTCTGAATCCACTTTCTGCGTGCTGGATGCCTCTGCCGATATGCAGGTGCACGTGCTGTTTTATAATGTGGAGTCCATACGTGACGTGTTGGGCAGTTCTGTGATGAACATGCGCCTCTACGCCTTGCTTTCTCCGGGGGCTTGTGATATATGGACTACCGGTCAGGAGGAGGAGCTTGTACACTATATCTCGCTGCTTGCCGTACAGGAAGACAATCCGGTCACCCCCTATTCGGCCGATGAGCGCAAGCTGTTGCTGATGGCAATTACCTACCGCTTGTGTGCCATTTATGCCGAGCGTCTGAATGCAAGCGGAATGATTGCAGGGCGCAGGATGGAGGTATTTATAAAGCTGGTGGAACTGATAGAAACACATTATGCCGAGCACCGTGGCGTGAAGTTCTATGCCGATGCGCTGTGTCTCTCACCCAAATATCTCTCGTCTCTGGTGAAGAGCATCTGTGGATATACGGTACAGGAAATGGTGTTCAAGGCGATTCTCAGGCGTAGCATCTTCCTGATGAAGAGTTCCACACTCAATGTGCAGCAGATGGCTGCCGAACTCCACTTCCCTAACGCTTCTTCTTTCGGCACTTTTTTCAAGAAGCATACCGGAATGTCGCCCAAGCATTATAGACAGTCGTAAGGCAGTGGTGTGGCAGACGAGTATATATGATATCGTAAACTAACAAATAAAAGGATTATGACAGACAATAATGAAACCAAGCAGGGACAGTTTCAGATAGAACTGCCTGCAGATGTAGCGCAAGGTGACTATGCCAACTTTGCTATCATCACCCATTCAAGCAGTGACTTTGTCTTAGATTTCGCACGTGTGCTTCCCGGAGTTCCCAAAGCTCAGGTAAAGAGCAGGGTGATACTGGCTCCTGAACATGCAAAACGTCTGCTCATGGCACTGCAGGAAAACATCGTGAGATACGAACGCGAATATGGTTCCATCAGATTGCCTAATCAGGAACCCCGCACCATCGCACCGTTCAATGTAAACAAAGGAGAGGCGTGATGTACGGTGATATATGTCATGGCATTTTAGTTAAACATCCTAAAAAAAATAGCATAAAGTGTCAAAATACTGGAGTAGAAGTGCATATATCAATAGAATATAAGTAACTTTGTAGTCGCTTAAAGACAGCAAGTATAGTCGAAATATGTTTAATTTTCAGCGGTGATTTCACCGCCTATATCAATTGTTATTCAACATGCAGTACGCAAAATTTCTCTTCTTGTCAGCTACCACAGCTATGGTGCTGACATCTTGCTCAGGCAAACTGGGCGCCCTTTCCGCTGACAACTTCAAGGTTACTCCCAATCCGTTGGAGGCTCATCAGGGGAAAGTACAGGCCACTATCAATGGCATGTTCCCGGAAAAATACATGAACAAAAAGGCTGTAGTGACTGTAACTCCCGAGTTGCGTTATGGCGACGGTCAGAGAGTTCAGGGTAGCAGTGCTACATTCCAGGGTGAGAAGGTGGTTGACAACAACCAGACCATCTCTTATCAGGTGGGTGGTAACTACAGCATGAGATCTACTTTTGACTATGTTCCCGCCATGCAGAAGAGCGAACTTTATCTTACTTTCGATGCCAAGGTAGGCAAGAAGACTGTGAGTGTGCCCGATGTAAAGGTGGCAGACGGAGTGATTGCTACCTCAGAACTCTACAAGAAGTCTGTGGCTGCTGCAGTGCCTTGTACCGCTCCCGATGCTTTCCAGCGTGTGACAACAGAGAAGTGTGAGGCAAATATCAAGTTCCTTATCCAGCAGGCTAATCTGAGAAAGAGTGAGCTGAAGAACAACTCTGTTACAGAGTTCGTGAACTTGTTGCAGCGTATCAGCAAAGACCAGGAGGGTCTTAATGTGAATAATGTGGAGGTTTCTGCCTATGCTTCACCCGATGGAGGATTCAAACTCAATGACAAACTGGCAAGCCAGCGCCAGCAAGTATCTGAGAAATATGTGAACCAGCAGCTCAAGAAAGCTAAGCTGGAGGCTCCTGTAGATGCTAAATACACAGCACAGGACTGGGAGGGTTTCCAGCAGTTGGTAAGCGCTTCCAATATCCAGGACAAGGAGGTTATCCTGCGCGTTCTTTCTATGTACAAGGATCCTGAGGAGCGTGAGCAGCAGATTAAGAACATGAGTGCTGCTTTCCGTGAATTGGCTGAGGGTATTCTGCCTGAGTTGCGCCGTTCCCGCCTTACCATCAACTATGAGGTGATTGGTCGTGACGACGCCCAGATTGAAAACCTGCTCAAGGAGGATGCCACCAAACTGAGCGTGGAAGAGATGCTCTATGCTGCCACTCTGAAGAACAGTGCAGCCGAGAAGGAAGCAGTGTATAAGAAAACCACAGAGGTTTATCCCAACGATGCACGTGCATATAATAATGTGGCTGTAATCGAATATGCCAAGGGCAACTATGCCGAGGCTTCCAAATATGTGCAGAAGGCTCTGCAGATAGACTCGAAGAACGCTGAGGCAAATGCCAACAAGGGCTTGCTGGCATTGCAGCAGGGTGACCTGAATACTGCCGAGACCTATGTTGCCAAGGCAGCAGGCGCCAAAGGCTTGTCTGAGGTTCTTGGTAATCTGCACCTGGCACAAGGAAACTATGCACTGGCAGAGCAGGACTTCAACAAGGTGAATTCCAATAGTGCTGCATTGGCACAGATTCTCAACAAGAACTATCAGGCCGCCGCTTCAACTCTGAATAACGTGGCAAATCCTGATGCCATGACCGACTATCTCAAGGCTATCCTCAATGCACGCCAGGGTAACAACTCTGCTGCCGCTACAGCTCTGCGTGCTGCCGTTGCCAAGGATGCAAGTCTGGCTGCCTATGCTGCCAACGATTTGGAACTGAAGAATGTAGAAAAATAAAACAGATGAAGTTGCAATACGCATGAAGTCTTGTAACAACCTGAAAAGTATTATAAGCACCCCTATTGCTCATGCAATGGGGTGCTTTGTTTTTTGTATCTTCTTTCTCTGCTCTTGTTCAGAGAACGATGGGAGATTCAGAATAAAGGGACAGTTCAGGCATCTCAATCAGGCGCAGTTCTATATCTACTCTGAGGGGGCTGCCATGAACGGGATAGATACTATTAAGGTGCAGAGCGGGCGCTTTACCTATGAGAAAGAGGTAAGAACACCGCAGACAATGATTCTCATATTTCCCAACTTTACCGAACAACCTGTGTTTGTAGTGCCGGGAAAGGAGATTACTATCGTGGGAGATGCCTCACATCTGAAGGAAATGGAGATAAAGGGTACGGAGGAGAATGAACAGATGACCGCTTTCCGCTTGCATGCAAACACGCTGACACCTCCGGAAACTAACGAGGCGGTGAAGAAGTTTGTCGATGAGCATCCCCAGTCATCGGTGTCTCTCTACCTCATTCGGAAATATTTCATCAATACTCTTCCTTCTGATTATGTCACAGCCACCCTGTTGCTGAAAAAGATGAAGCGTGTACTGGATGTTCGTCGTAAGCAACTGGCGTCAGAGAAGAAAGAAGATTTGTCTGTCACCACATTGAGTACTGCCGTCAATGAACTGCTGCCCAAAATCACAGGCATGAAAACCTTGGCAAAGGGCACATTGCTGCCTTCTTTCGGTGTGAAGGATATCAATGGAAACAGGGTCAACAATGTATCAATGAAAAACAAGGTGAGCATTATCAGCGTTTGGGCATCGTGGTACTACACCAGTGAACAGGTGCAGCGCAGACTGCGTTATCTCAAGCGGGAATACGGTGATCGCCTTTATCTGCTCAGCGTGTGCATTGATGCCAACGACAAGGACTGCAGGCGTTTTGCCACTGCCGACACCGTGAAGTGGGCGCATGTGTGTACGGGAGAGATGTGGGATACACCACTGCTTCAGACCATGGGACTGCAGACAGTGTCCAGTAACATTGTGCTCGACACCAAGGGCAAGGTGGTAGCTACCAACCTTAACGAAAAGGATCTGGAGAGTACGGTAAAACGGCTGTTGAAAACAGACCAGAACAAGAACACAGTCAAGAAATAATACATATAATATGATTTCACGTACCTTTACCGCAGCTATGCAGGGACTGGAGGCTACCACCGTTTCTGTGGAAGTATGTTTCGCAAGAGGCATACAGTTCCATCTCTCAGGATTGGCTGATACGTCGGTGAAAGAGAGCAAAGACCGTATTGTTGCTGCTTTGGATAATTCTGGTTTCAAATTCCCCATGATGGATATTACGGTGAATATGGCGCCAGCCGATATACGTAAGGAGGGAACGGGTTATGACCTGCCCATCGCAGTGGCTATACTGGCGGCAAATGGCAAGGTACGTTGTGCGGACCTGCACCGAATCATGATGATTGGAGAATTGGGACTCGACGGCAGATTGCAGCCGGTGCGCGGCGTGCTGCCTGTAGCTATCAAGGCGCGGGCAGAGAAATTCAAGGCACTTATCGTACCCGGGCAGAATATACGTGAGGCTGCTGTGGTCAACAACATCGACGTGTACGGTATGGACTCGTTGGCAGATGTAGTGGGTTTTCTCAACGGTGAAGGCACCTATCAGCCTACCGTCAATGATACTCGCAAGGAGTTTTACGAGCAGCAGATGCATTTTGACAACGACTTTGCTGACGTGCGCGGACAGGAGAATGTGAAGCGTGCCATAGAGGTTGCTGCTGCCGGTGGTCATAACCTGATTATGATTGGTCCTCCGGGTAGTGGCAAGTCGATGATGGCAAAGCGTATTCCCTCCATCCTGCCACCGCTGACTCTGGCGGAGAGTCTTGAAACGACACAGGTACACAGTGTGGCGGGCAAGTTGAGCAAGAATACCTCACTCATCACCCAGCGTCCCTTCCGTTCTCCCCATCACACTATCTCCCCCGTCGCCTTGGTGGGTGGAGGCAATAATCCCCAGCCGGGGGAAATCTCTTTGGCGCATAACGGTGTGCTCTTTTGTGATGAGTTGCCCGAGTTCAACCGCTCGGTATTGGAGGTGATGCGTCAGCCTTTGGAAGATAGAATCATCACCATCAGCCGTGCCAAATACACCATAGAATATCCCTGTTCGTTCATGTTTGTAGCCTCTATGAATCCCTGTCCATGCGGGTATTATGGCGACCCTACCCATCACTGCGTGTGCAGTCCTGGACAGATACAGCGGTATATGAACAAGATATCGGGACCATTACTCGACCGCATTGATATACAGTGTGAAATCTCAGCCATACCTTTTAGCGACTTGTCACAGGCTAAACCAGGCGAACCCAGTGCCGCCATCCGTGAGCGTGTGATAGCAGCGCGTCAGATACAGGCAAAGCGCTATGAGGGTGTGAAAAACATTCACTGCAATGCACAGATGACGGAACGCATGATTCATCAGTATGCCGAGCCTGATGCCGATTCGCTGGAGATGCTGCGTGTGGCAATGCAACGCCTCTCGCTCTCGGCCCGTGCCTACAGCCGCATTCTTAAGGTGGCGCGCACCATTGCCGACCTCGATGGGAGTGAGAAGGTGTTGTTGCCGCATATCGCCGAGGCCGTGGGCTACCGTAATCTCGACCGCGGTGACTGGGCGGAGAGGGGGATATAAGTGGCTCCGGAATACCATCTACCGATAACTAACCTGCTGAATAAAAGATAACATGAGTAGAATTAACCTTACACTGATCTTATTGCTGTTTGCTGGCTGCATCAGCGCAACAACCTACACAGAAACATTCAAAGGACTTAACAGTACGACGGCACAGGACGGTAGCCATACCTTTGACCTTGGCGAATGGACATTCAAGGGGATGTCTTACGGAAGCTCTGCGTTGAAATTCAATGCAAGTGGTGCATACGTCATATCACCGAAGCTTGACAATATCACTAAGTTGAGTTTTACCTACCGTTCAGGAGGTTCCAACAAGGAGATGACCGTGAGTTACTCCACCGATGGCACCAGCTGGGAGGATATCGACCGCTTCACCATTTCCAGTAGTTCGAGCAGTTTCTCTACATGGAGCAAAACGGTGGAACTGGGCGATAAGACAGGCATACAGTTCCGCATCCTTGCCACCTCTTCCAACTGCTATATCAAGGTGTTCACTGCATCAGATGATGTGCAAAGTGGAGGCAATGAGGATTATACCGATGACCCCGCCTATAAGACAGAGGGTATTTGGAAGCCTACGACACCCTTTCCCACTGCCCAAAAGACAATATACATCAGTACTGCCGGCAATGATGAGACTGGCGACGGCTCGGCAGAAAAACCGTGGTACAACATAGCAAAGGCCTATGAGAATGCCGACCCCGGCACCCATATCATCTGCCGTGGTGGCAAATATCATATCAACAGGTATGGTACAGATGGGAAGCTTACTGTGCGCATGAATAAGGTTGCCACTGCCGACAAGCCCATAGTGATACGCTGCCATGACGGAGAACTGCCGGTATTCGATTTCGAGCAACAGCTGCTCGACTGCAGTCGTGACAGGTCAAAAGTGGGTGACCGTGGCATTACCATTACGGGCGACTATCACGTTCTCTATGGAATCCATATCATGCACGCTGCCGACAACGGTATCAAACTTGAGGGCAATCACAACCGCATAGAGCGTTGCGAATTCTCGTACAACCTTGATACGGGTATTCAGCTCGGTTTCGGACATGATTTCTCTGCGTCGGGCTTCGGCTCCAAAAATGATGGCAGCTACTGTGCTTACAACGATATTATAGATTGTGACTCCCATCACAACTGCGATTTTGACATGAATTACGGTTCTGATGCCGATGGCTTTGCCTGCAAGATGCACAATGGCAAGGGTAATCGTTTCATCCGGTGTCGTGCATGGCGTAACGGTGACGATGCGTGGGATCTTTTTGAGACCGACTATGATGTGATTCTTGCAGAGTGTTGGGCGTGGGAATCGGGAAAAGCCGCCGACCATCTGTGGGTGAAAGACTATTTTGATGGCAGCATGTCATTCTCTGGTAATGGCAACGGTATCAAACTCGGGGGCAACGGCACAGGAGGGTCCTCTCAAGGAATACATTATGCGTTCAACTGCATTGCCTTCGGATGCGACAAGAGCGGTTCGGTCAAGGGCTTCGACTGCAACCATCACAAGGGCGGACACGTGCTTGTGGGCTGTCTGGGCTTCGATAACGGCTATGACTACATGTTTGAGTCGGGCGGTTCTGCCGAGAATACCTGGTTTTACAATAATATATGCCTCGGAAGACAGGAGATATGTGTTGGTACCGATGACTATAATGCCATTGTCAATCCTCCTTCCAAGAACGGCTGGACATCGCATCTTGTGAGCGATTTCTCTAAGGATGATTTTCAGTCACTTGATGAGACTGATGCCCTTGCACCGCGTTCCATCGACGGCTCCTTCCCGCGCAGGTTCGGGCGCCTGAAAAGAAACAGTGCCCTCATAGACGCAGGTATTCAGGAGAGTAGTATCGGCGCAACCGTCGTAACTGCCACCTACGCTTCTCTGCTTGCAGATTTTCCTTTCCTCAGACAAGAGGCAACCGGTTCCGGAAGAGATCTTGGTCCATACGAGTTTAAGGAGTATATTGAGACAGGTGTCAACGAAGTGAAAAACTCGGTTGAAAGTCTTGAAACCGATAACGTATTATATAATATGTCCGGACAGAGAGTCCAAACGGGATATAAAGGACTTGTGATTAAGGGCAGAAAGAAGTTTGTCATCAAGTAACATATATGAATTTTTAGAGAAAAGGATATTGGCAGAGGGCATCGTCAAGGCGATGATTACGTCGAGATTATAATGTGCAATGTTGCGTTGCACATTACGTTTACCCTCTTGGCGAACTAATAAGAAATCCTTATAAGTTCGATTTTCCTGTAATTCAGCGTCTTTATAAATGTTTTTAATGTGCATTGATATATTCTCTTGCGTAGTATCATATATCTCCGCAAGCTGTGCCTGTGTAAGCCATACGTCTTCATCAGAAAACCGTACGTTCACCTTGGTGATACCATTGTCATCTTGGTAGATGAGAATATTATTGTTGTTCTGTTGCATAATCGGTGTTATGTGTGAATGTTGATTATCGTTTTGCGACCACCCAATAGCCATCTTTTCTTCCGCCCTCTCTTACAAGAATGCCGAGTGTCTGTAGCTGTGAGATATAACGTTGTAATG
>JBJEKQ010000027.1:0-3572 GCA_051878715.1 Prevotella sp. | reverse complement strand
CGGTCGCCACCTGTGTTAGGAGCAGCCTTGAAGACAACCTCTGAACCACCGTTCTTGATGGCTGCAATTGAGAGCCAATCCTTTGCATCCTCGGGGATGTCAACATTGACACCATTGCCCTTGCATGTTACGTAAGCAGTGATCTCACCGCCTTCGAGAGGCAGCTCGTTGCTTGCCACACCGTCAACATATGTAGAGTCAACCTTTATGAGCGACTTGTTGATAGCAACAACCGTAACATCAACGAGTTCAACGGTAGAACCATAAGTCAGCTTCGGACCTTCAACGGTGACTTCGTCTCCCACCTCGATGCCAAGGCTCAGGAAGTTCTTTGTTGCACCGTTCTTGTCAAGCGTACCATAGATATAAACCTCTCCTGTGCCGTCGTTGAGATACCAGTTTCCGTATGTGGTGTTTGCAATACCTGTACAGGTACCCTTCACACGATAGGTCTTGCTGTCAGGACCGGCAATCACCTCAGCACAGGTGGCAGTAGAAACGATTGAAAGTCCCTGCATAATGTTGATGCGCTGAATTTCCTCGCCACATTTAATCCAAAGTTCATCGCTACGTCCGTCGAGAGCACTTTCTGCACTGAAAGTCACGGAAGACTCTCCTGCATTTCCCGACTTTGCAGAGATTGTAAGCCAATCGGGGGCAACATAATAAATAGTTGAATCCTTACCCTTACTATCCTTTACAGTATGAGGCACATCGACAAAAGCCCATTCAGATGATGCATTGACAGTTATCGAAGAGCTACCTCCTTCAATTGGAATTGCCACGTATGACTGAGATACGCTTACACTCCCAAGCGTGGTGTATGTACTGTCATCTGCACAACCGGTAAACACAGCTGCCACAACAGCCATCAATGATGGAATAAAATATTTCAGTTTCATATTATTTCTGTAATTATATATATTAGTTGAAAATATACTTGATACCAACAGAAGCATACCAGCACTGTCCGATGGCGTGGTTCTTTATCCAAGTCTTGGTGTCGGCATTGATAGAGGCAGGAGTAGAATATATGCCATATCCCTGAGCGTCAACACCCTCGTACTTGAGAATACGTCCGAGACCGCTTGCCTGGAAGTCGGTGTTCATAATCTTTGCAACACCCCAGTTGGAGTTGAACATATTGAGCACGTTCTTGATGTCGCAGCTGAGCTGGAGAGTGTGCTTGGTCTTGCCAAGTTTAACCGAGAAGTCGTGCTTGTAGCCGAGGTCAACACGATGAACCCAAGGATTATACACGCTGTATGACTCTGCATACTCACCCTGGTGATTGCTCAAATAGTCATCCTTGTGAACGAAAGCCATGAAGCGGTCGGCATCGTCCTGAGTCTTGAAGCGGAACTCGCCGTTCTTCACCTGCTCGTCGGTCGGGATATAAAGGGCGTCGTAGTTGTAACCGTCGCCGTTGATATCATTTACCATAGCGTATGAGTAGTTGTAGCCGCCGCGGTAAGCCTCGTAGATGATGCTCACGTGGTTGCCGTGCTTGTCATTGTGAGTGGCAGAGAGAATGAAACGGTCGGGAGTGATGTTCTCTGCATTGTGGAGGTGCATATTGTTAGGACCTTCCACGGTAGTCACGTAGTTGAGCACAGAAGATGCGTTGGAACCGGGAAGGCTGGTCATCTCCTTGGCCATTGAGTGTGTATAAGAAGCCATGAGGCTGAGGGTCTCGATAGGACGGGCATTCAGAGTGAGGCTTGCCGACCATCCATAACCCTTGCTTGTGTTCTCAAGCACGTATGCACTCTTCATAGTCTGGAATCCTGAGGGGAAGAGGGCACGATTGTCAGCACCGTTGAGACGTGGGAATCCTGCCATTGAAGGCACAGCCCAGTCTTTCAGGATAGCAGCATTGACAGTCTTGTTGTAGATATACTCAGCTGTTACCGACATCGGGAATGATGTGGGAAGCTCATAGTCAATGGCAAATGAGGTCTTCCACACCTGTGGCATCTTGAACGATGGATCTACACCGCAGATAGAAGAAGGCACTGTGCCCTGCTCAGGAGTAATGTTCTCGGGGAATCCCATTGAAAGAATCTTGTCACGTAGAGCGGCAATTGTCGCTTTGCCGTTGGCATCAGTAACAAGTCCACCGGCAAACTGGCTCATATCCACCTTCGTGCCACCGTTCTTTCCTGTGCCATTGAGCTGTGCCTGATACTGCACCATACCGCCGTTGGTAGGCATGTTGGTGAAGAACACGAGGGGCAGACGACCCTGGAAGAGACCAGTACCACCACGGAACTTCAAGGTCTTGTCGCCAAGCACGTCGTATGTGAAACCGATACGCGGAGAAAGTATAACCTTTGTTGAAGGCCACTTACCAGTGTCAATACTCTTACCATAATAGTCGAGATCCTTAATGGCATTGTTTGTCATAAGGTCGCCATTGTTGAAGATAAAGGTATCGAAACGGATACCTCCGGTGAGCTTCAGACGCTCAGTGGCGTTCCACTCGTCCTGCAGATAAACACCGAGCTTGCCATACTGCACCTTGGCAGTAGGGTTGGTCTCGCCGCCATAACCGTATGTAAGACAAACGACCTCAGGAGCGGCACCGTTGATGAAGTCATCAACGCTGTTGTAACGATAATAACCGGTTCCGTTACGCATGTAGGCGTTGTCAGCCATCTGGTGCTCAAATCCGATACCAGCCATCAGCTTGTGGTTGCCCATATAATATGTCACGTCATCCTTCACGTTCCATACAGTATTGTGAACAGCATTGTTATATGTGAAAAGCTCATAACCGAGAGCCATATAGTTGTTGATGTCACCTGAACCGTCGAGAATGTCGATGAATGGGAACTCTGATGAATTAGTTCCACGCTGAGTGTCGAGCTTTGAATATGTAGCGAGGAACTGGTTGGAGATGTTCTCGCCAAAGCGGCTGTTCAAGTCAAAAGAGAATGAGTGAACGATGTTCTCCATTGAGTACATCGAGTTGGCAAATGACATTGAATACTGCGACATACGTGCGAAAGCCGAACGGGAGCCACCGTCCATAGAGGTAGAGTTGGGGGCATTCCATGCAGTGTTCTTTGTATGGTTATAGCGCAGTGCCAAGTGATGGTCGTTGGTGATGTTCCAGTCGATACGTGCAAGTATCTTGTAGTTTTCCTCATCTGCGGGGAAACTGTCCCAAGAACCTGTGTCATATCCGTACTTGTTCTTCACATGCTCGCTAACGCGCTTAAGGTCAGCAACAGTACACTTGGAGATATAGTTGTCGGCATCAGCCACTCCATTCTCAGATGCCATCCAACGGTTTGCGATTGTAGGAGTCTTCACAAGTTCGCCACTGGCAAAGAAGAAGAGCTTGTCCTTGATGATCGGACCACCGAGAGTGAATCCGTATGTGGTCTGGCGGTCCTTGTCGCGAGCACTTGGAATCTGCTGGTTGTCAACGGCGTCACCACGCAGGTTCTCGTTCTTGTGATAGATATAGGCAGAACCCTTGTATGTGTTTGTACCCGACTTTGTGATGGCGTTCACACCACCGCCGATGAAGTTGGTCTGACGCACGTCAAACGGCGAGATAACCA
>JBJEKQ010000026.1:0-16459 GCA_051878715.1 Prevotella sp. | reverse complement strand
AACAACAAAAACAAATAATATTAAAAACACAAGAACAACATTATGTACACAGTATTAGTAATTCTTATCTGTTTGGCAGCCGTATTGATGATTGGTATCGTACTGATACAGGAGTCAAAGGGAGGAGGCTTGGCTTCCGACTTCTCGTCTTACAACCAGATAGGCGGAGTAAGGAGAACAACAGAGTTTCTGGAGAAGGTGACATGGGCACTGGCTGCTGCCATGGTGGTTATCAGCGTGCTTTGCGCCTACACGGCACCCCGCGCCGTTGAAAAGGGTTCAGTGATGGAGGGAATTGAGAACCCCACCACCAACCCCAAGAACCTTCCGGGCTTTGGTGCCAGCCAGACAAAACAGCAGGCTCCTGCCGCACCTGCGGAAAAGGCTCCCGCTGCCCCTGCACAGCCTGCAAACTAAGGAAAGAAAGGCAAAAGAGTGAAAAAAGTACATGATTTATTTGGCTGAATCAAAGAAATCACGTACCTTTGCAACCGCTTTCAGCAATGAAGGCAATCATGGTGCCCGTAGTTCAGTTGGTTAGAGCGTCAGATTGTGGTTCTGAATGTCGTGGGTTCGAGTCCCACCGGGCACCCGAAGAAGTGACTGTTTCAGTCACTTCTTTTTTTATTGACCTTCCTGGCAGATGCGGAGTTTTTAGATATTTATGGAAAGTGATACAGGTTGGAGTATCCCTCTTGAACGCAAAAAAGATGGGAGGAAAGTCTATTATCGCTATGCACATTCTGATTTTTCCATCAATAAGCAACCCCTAACCGATGAGGACGCCCAACAGCTTCAAACGGTCATACTTACTCTTGGTCGTTTCCGCAGATTTGCCAATACCGTTTCCACCTTTTCCCTCTATCTGCGGATAATGAGAATAGTAAAACGCTCAAATCCAGTTCTTGCTGCGTGGCTTATTCTTGCACGGCTTTTCGCAGTTGTTCCAGGGCTTGGCGGAGTATGGCGCGTGGGGTGCCCACATTGATGCGCATGAAGCCGTGGCCCTGGCTTCCCGTATAGGCCAGGTTGTAGGCCTCTCCGCCGTAGAATATTTCCCCGTCGTTCAGGGCCAGATGCGCCCGTTCGACAAACAGGTGTAGCAGTTGGTCGTGATTCAGTTTCAGTCCGCGGCAGTCGAGCCATACCAGGAAGGAGGCCTGTGGTTTCACCGGCTTGATCTGCGGGATGTGCTGGCGGCAGTAGTCAATCAGGAACTCGATGTTGCCTTCGGTATAGCGGAGCATTTGCCGGCGCCACTCTTCTCCTTTCCGGTAGGCTGCAATGGTGGCTATCGGTGCAAAGAGTGTGGGCTCGTTCAGTTCGTTTGCCTGAAGCCAGCCGTAGAACCTGCGCCGTATGCTTTCGTGGGGGACGATGGAGAAGGAGGATGTGAGCCCAGCCATATTGAACGTCTTGGTGGGTGCCATGAAGGTGATGCTGCATTCTGCCGCTTCCGGGCTGACGGTGGCAAAGGGTATGTGGCGGTGGTTCCATAGAGCGAGGTCGCAATGAATCTCGTCGCTGATGACGATGATGCCGTGGCTCTTGCAGAAAGCTGCCAGAAGGACCAGCGTTTGATGGTTCCAGCAGATGCCGGCTGGGTTGTGAGGATTGCTCAGAATGAGCAGGCGCACCTTGCCGCGGCCGCGCGCATTATACTCTTCGACAATGGTCTGCAGGTTGTCGAAATCCATCCTGTAACTGCCATCCTGTGTCTCTATCAGCGGATTCTGTAGCAGCTGGCGGCCGTTGCCTTCTGTGGTGAGACGGAACGGATGGTAAACGGGCGGCTGGATGATTACGGCATCCTCCTTCTCGCAGAATACGTTGATGGCGATGCCGATGCCCCGCACGATGCCGGGGATGAACGAAAGCCATTCTCTCTGCACCTCCCAGGCGTGATGGGTGGCTACCCAGTCGATGATGCTGGGCCATAAGTCGGCAGGCTCTACGGTGTAGCCAAAGATGGGGTGGTCAAGTCTCTGGCGGAGAGCCTCTGTGATGAACGGCGGTGTTTCCCAGTCCATGTCTGCCACCCATAGGGGCAGCAGGTCATTGCGTCCCCAGCGAGGCAGCAGGGCTTCGTGTTTCAGGTCGCCCGAACCGCTGCGGTCGATTATCCTGTCGAAATCGTATTTCATAATGATGGCTTCTTTTTTCCGTTTTTTAGTGTTCCAATGCCTGTTTGATGTCATCTACGATATCATCCGTGTGTTCCAGTCCGATGCTGAGGCGGATGGTGGTGGGCAGCACATCCATGGCAGCCTTTTCTTGCGGGGAGAAGTTGCCGAAGATGGTGGAATAGGGATGGATGGCAAGCGTCTTGTTGTCAAAGAGATTGGTGGCCCTGTGGATGAGTTTCAGGGAATTGATGAAGTCGTGGCAGGCTTGTTCGCTGTCGAGGTCGATGGTGAGCATGCAGCCGCTGGTAGGACCGAACTGCCGGCGTGCCAGACCATAGTATTTGTTGTCCTCAAGTCCCAGATAGTTCACCTGTCTGATTTGCGGCAGTTCCTGCAGGGCGCGTGCCACGGTCAGCGTGTTTTGCTGCTGTATGGCATAGCGGGCAGACAGCGTTTCCAGTCCGAGTGTCTGCATGTAGGCGGCGTGGGGAGTCATGTAGCCACCTATATTGAAGAGCAGTTCAAAGCGGATGCGCTTGTCCACCTCGGGATGGGTACCGTAGTCGATGACGAGACCGCCCAGCGATGTGGCTCCTCCGCTGATGTATTTGGTGCTGCTCACCACCTCTACATCCACCCCCAGACTTCCTGCATGGAACTCTGTGAAAGGAATCATGGTGGTATCGGCTATCAGGCATATTCCGCGATGGTGACAGAGGTCTGCCAGTACCTTGAGGTCTGCCACCTCCATCTGCGGGTTGGTGATGATTTCCAGGAAGAGGCAACAGACACTTTCGTCATCGAGTGCATGCTCCACCTCTTCCGGCTGGGTCAGGTTTACCGTTTTGCTCTTCACGCCCAGGCGGGCAAGGGTTTTGGTGATGAGGGAAAATGTGTTGCCAAACAGATGCGGAGACGTGACAATGGTTTTGCCCGCCTCTGCCACACTCAGCAGGGCATTGGTGATGGCTTGCATGCCGCTGTTGAAGGCGAATACATTGGCGGCCCCGGTGACGGTTTTCACCTTGTTTTCGAAATAGGTCACCGTGGGGTTCATCACACGGCTGTAGTCGGGCTCAAGTACACGGCCTGTGAAGGCTTCTGTCATCTGTGCCGCAGTCTCAAATTCGTAGGCACAGGTATGATACACCGGCATTGCCAGTGCACCGTAGGCATCCTTTTTCTGGAAAGGGGTGTTGATGGCTTTGGTCTGTTGTTTCATATCTGAAATTTGCGTGGTTTTCCGTTTTGGATGCAAAGTTAAGGATAACTGTCTGATTATCCCAAACTAATTTTGTGATTATGGAAAAATATTCTAATTTTGCGTCACTATTGGAAAAATCTACTGCTTTGCTATGCCGAATAGACCTGTTATCGACACATTGGACGAGACTGACATCAAGATTCTGCGATGCCTGCAGCAAGATGCCCGTTTGACCATCAAGGAACTTGCATCCAAAGTGATGCTGAGCACCACCCCGGTCTTCGAACGAATCAAGCGTATGGAGCGCGAAGGCTATATAAAAAGGTATGCAACGATACTCGATGCGGAAAAACTGCACAAGGGCTTCATCGTTTTTTGCCGTGTGAAACTCCGTCCTCTCAACAGGCAGGTGGCACAGGAGTTCTGCGAGACAATCCGGGGCATACGAGAGGTGGCCGAGTGCTACAACATCTCCGGTGAGTACGACTATCTGCTGAAGGTTCATGCACCCGACATGAAATGCTATCAGGAGTTTGTCCTCAATGTGCTCGGGCAGTTGCCTATGCTGAGTTCATTGGAGTCCACTTTCGTCATGGAGGAAATAAAGAACGATTTCGGTGTGGCGATATGATGTTCTTGGATTTGTCCCAAATCATTTGCTGGAAAACAGCACAAAAAACGCAGATACTTTCATTTGACCAACGAGACACCTACATCGGTTAACGAAGGTGTTCTGCTGACTGACTGTGATTGATTTAGTGGCCATGACAGGTTTTATTCATGGAATTTTGTCTGTTTCCTGGCTTCACTTCACATGTTCTGCTATGTTTTCCTGAGAAGTTTCACATTATTGCTTTGTTGTTCCTAAACCAGTTTACAGTTCACGGATAAACAATATCCGTAAACTGAAACATTGGGCATTGTTGTAGCAGTCATACCGAATTGTTGGGCGCGTGCCCCAATGCCATGTTTTTATTGACAGACAGACAAACCAACCAAACAGATAGGGGCAGGCATGTTTTTTTTCTGCATCAAACTTTTTTACGGTGAGTCATCAATCAAACAATGAAAGTTAATAAATGTAAATTCAAAAAGCGTGCCAAAATAAATATAAAAATTCTCTAAATGTAAAATTATGTAAATTTTCGGAAGTCATGTATTTATCAGAAAATGGATGTGATGGAGAGGGAACAGTATAGGATTTTAGAATCTGGAAATGTTGGAAAGTTGGATGAAGCGGTGAGGGGAGAGCGGTTTTTGAGGAGATGATTTGGGACTTCCATGGATGGTGTCCAGCATGGAATTTCTGAATATGAAGTCGCGATTTTTCTCTTTTGGCACTGTCGCATATTTTTCGTATGGAGGGGAGGGGCATGAGTTTGGGAATCCAGATTAATGGAATGAAAGAAACAACTGATTGCAAAAAACTGAATTTTGGTGGAGTAGGGTCCGATAAGATGCAAAATGCCGTTTTGAGATACAGAATAATGCGGATAAAGATATCAATATTTGGACCGAAAAAGCCACTTTCTTTCCAAAACTAAACTGTTTCCATACCCTGTTTTTTGGGGCTTATTATGTACATTTTCAGTTTATTAGGTGTAAAAATATGCCTTCAATTTTCCCGAATTTTCAAATGCTTTTCCCCTCGTTTTGAATTTTGGAAAAATCGGGAATTTTTATGTTTTTGCGATGAAATAAAACGAAGTTCACATTTGTTTGCATTTTGATTTGTATATTTTGTTTTGTAAATAATCAACAGAATAAAATTGCAGGACTGTAAAACATATAATTCATATTATTTTGAATAGTAGATTACAATTCAAAAATATATAACTCAAAATGTAAATGATAGTCTTATACAAATCGAAAGTATAAATATTCATCGGACAGTTATAAATGATTGTATATTGAAAATCAATAAATTATATAAATCCGTTAAATGTTTTAGGTGAAATAACGCGGCATTCTCGGATGTGGAGTGCCTTGAAATGTGCATATAACGGACAGAACACGTTAAACAATTGGATAACAGTCAATTTTTTAAGTAAAGTGATTGAACAAACACTTTATGAAATGTAACAGATGTAGAATTTGGATTTTGATATTTAAATTCAAAATCCACGAATTTAAATTCACAATATGAAATTTTGAAATACAAAATATGAAAATTTAAAAATCAAAAATAAGATTACAAATGTTTGCATGTTGAAAAATTATATTTAACTTTGTAAATGCAAAAAAACGGTTGGCCAAATCCTACATTTTGCATGACGCATCTTGAACGGGTTCGGATTTATAAAAATATTCTTACAAATTTTAGAGATGAAAGAAAGAATCAAGGAAGTGATGGAGTCGCAGCACATGACCCAGCAGGTGTTCGCCAATTTCATAGAGATGTCACCTGCATCGCTCAGCAGCATATTCACCGGTCGTACCCGACCCACCATCAACATCGTGGAAGCCATCAAGAAAAAGATTCCTGACCTGAATACCGACTGGCTGATGTTTGGAATTGGAGAAATGTACTCCAACTCTTCAGCTAACTCTGGAAAATCTTCCGAGGGTGTATCGGAGGGAATAGAACCCATGCTGAACTTTGCAGAAGACCAGGTTGCCGCCAATCCGCAACAGGCTGTTGCGCCCTCTCCCTTTTCAGGGGAGCAGTCATCTGTCCTGCCGTTCAATCATCCTTCTTCTTACCCCCATCAGCCGGTGCGCGAGGTCATAAAAGAGGAGATAAAGGTGGTGGAGAAACCACAGCGGAAGATAACAGAAATTCGTATATATTTTGATGACTTAACATTTGAAACCTTTGTCCCCGCCAAAAAATAAGAGGACTGAAGATTAAAAAATGTAAACAATCGTATAATTCCGTTGCATTTCCGGCTCATTTAAAGCAGTCGTTTGTCATATTCTCTATTAAATAATGTGGGGTGTACTAATTTTTTTGCTAAATTTGCAACGTGATTTAGTATTAAACTAACCGAAATGAAGAAAACAGTATTGGACTTGACTGTGGTAGAGAATACGCGCGTCAACGATAAGTACGTCCTGATAAAGCTGACCCATTCGCAACCCTTGCCCGAGATGTTGCCTGGGCAGTTTGTCGAGATAAGGGTGGATGGTACGGGCAAGACATTCCTGCGCCGCCCCATCTCCATCAATTTCGTGGACAAGCAGCGCAACGAACTCTGGCTGCTCGTGGCTGTGGTGGGCGACGGTACGCGCCATATAGCCCAGGTAAGGCAGGGCGGTGTGCTCAACTGTGTGTTGCCTTTGGGCAATGGGTTCACCATGCCATCAGATGCCAGTCAGCGGATGCTGCTCGTTGGCGGGGGTGTGGGTGTGGCTCCACTGCTTTATATGGGTGCAGAGATGAAGCGTATGGGCTGCGAACCCACTTTCCTTTTAGGTGCCCGTAGCAGTAAGGACCTGTTGCTGCTGGACGAGTTTTCCAGATACGGCAGAGTACTTGTGACCACCGAAGACGGTTCGCTGGGAGAAAAAGGCTTTGTGACCAACCACAGCGTGTGGGGCAGCGAACAGTTTGACCGTATAGCCACCTGCGGGCCCAAACCCATGATGGTGGCTGTGGCAAAGGCTGCACGCGAGAAGGGAATCCCTTGCGAAGCATCGCTCGAAAACATGATGGCGTGTGGAGTAGGAGCTTGTCTGTGCTGCGTGGAGAAGACCACCGAGGGCAACCTGTGTGTGTGTAAGGAAGGACCCGTTTTTGATACCAATAGATTATTATGGCTCAACTGAATGTAAACATACGTGAATTGAAACTGAAGAATCCCGTGATGACAGCATCGGGTACCTTCGGCTATGGACTGGAGTTTGCCGATTTTGTGCCGCTGGACGGCATCGGAGGCATCATCGTCAAGGGCACCACGCTGCGCCCCCGTGAGGGCAACGACTACCCTCGTATGGCAGAGACAGCCTCGGGGATGCTGAATTGTGTGGGTCTGCAAAACAAGGGCGTGGATTATTTTGCCGAACATATCTACCCCCAGATTGCTTCCATCGACACCAATATGATAGTCAATGTCAGCGGTTCTTCGCCCGAAGACTATGCAGAGTGTGCGGCAAGGATTGATGCCTTGGAGCGTATTCCTGCCATCGAATTGAATATCTCGTGCCCCAATGTGCACGACGGCGGCATGGCGTTTGGCGTGACCTGTCAGGGGGCGGCCTCTGTAGTGCGCGCAGTAAGGGCGCGCTATCACAAGACACTTATTGTAAAACTCTCGCCCAACGTGACCGATATTACCGAAATAGCCAAGGCCGTGGAGGCGGAGGGGGCCGACAGCGTGTCGCTCATCAACACACTGATGGGCATGGCGGTGGATATAGAGCGCAGAAAACCCGTGCTCAGCATCGGCACAGGAGGGCTGAGCGGTCCTGCCGTCAAGCCCGTGGCACTGCGCATGGTGTGGCAGGTGGCAAAGGCAGTGGATATTCCCGTGATAGGGCTGGGCGGTATATGTACCGCACAGGATGCCATTGAGTTTCTGATGGCAGGAGCCACCGCCATAGAGATAGGAACAGCCAACTTCCTGGATCCCACAGTGACCATCAAGGTGCGCGACGGTATCAACGAATGGCTGGATGCCCATGGCTGCAGTTCGGTGACGGAAATCATCGGGGCCATCAATTCCTGAAGGTACCCCGAATAATTTTCCGTGCTGCACGGAAGAACGAGAAAACAGTGATAATCCAAAACATAACCAACTAAAACTTAGACAATGAGCAACAAAACTTCTAAAAGATGGCTCTTGGCGCTGATGCTGGCAGGTGCTACATTTGCATCGCAGGCCCAGCAACTGGCTTTCCCGGGAGCACAGGGATGGGGGCGTTATGCCACTGGCGGACGCACCGGAAGCGTGTATCATGTGACTAACCTCAACGACAGCGGTAGCGGTTCGCTCCGTGATGCCGTGAGCAGTCCCAACCGTATCGTAGTGTTCGATGTGGCGGGTGTCATCAACATCAGTAGCCGTATCGTGTTTGCCAAAAATCTGTATGTGGCAGGACAGACGGCTCCCGGTGAGGGCATCACAGTGTATGGCAATGGTGTGTCGTTCTCGGGTGCATCCAACACTATCGTGCGCTACATGCGTTTCCGCATGGGTAAGAACGGAGACTCCGGCAAGGATGCAGCAGGCATCGCCAGCGGCACCAACATGATTTTCGACCACTGCTCGTTTGCGTGGGGACTGGATGAGACCTTCTCCATCAATTCTGACGGCAAGGGCGACTTGGGCAATATCACCATCCAGAACTCCGTGGTGGGACAGGGACTGATGTCCCACTCGGCAGGAGGACTGATGCAGGCAGACAACATTACCCTGTATCGCAACCTGTATTGCGACAACTCCACCCGAAACAACAAGGTGAAAGGCATCAACCAGTATGCCAACAACCTGGTGTACAACTGGCAGAACGGTGCCTATATCATGGGTGGAGACTCGGAGGGAGAGAGCTTCTGCAACATACAGGGCAACCTGTTCATCAACGGTCCTGCCGGGGGGGGGGATGCCTTTACAGGCGGCAATTCCAACTTCCACTTCTATGGCGATGACAACTGGCAAGACAGCAACAAGGATGGCGTGTTCAACCCCTCTGAGGTAACTTCTTACAGTGCATCCGACCGCCAGTCCCAGCCATACGACTATCCCGAACTGGAATTGTGGCCAGGAAACTCTCTGATAGAAAACCTGCTGCCCGTCGTGGGAGCCTCGCTGCCCTATCGTGACTACACCGACTGCTACATGATTGACGAGGTGATGAGTTTCGGCAAGAAGGGAGAACTGATATCCAATGAAGAGACCTTGGTATATGGTGCACCCAGTACCTGGACTGTGTGGAAAGGCAATGCCCGTGTGGATTCCGACGGCGACGGAATGCCCGATGCATGGGAGACTGCCAACGGCACCGACCCCAACAAGAACGATGCCATGACCATCGCCTCCAACGGATATGCCAACATCGAGAACTACATCAACAGTATCACAGAGGAGACTGTGGATTTCTTCCTCCGTGCCCCCATGTGTCTGGAACTGGCGGAAAGCCAGCAGCAGGCCCTGCAGATTGCATGGCGCGACTATACCCGTGGTGAGACAGGCTTTGAAGTAGAGATAAAGGGTGGAGCCTATACTGACTTCACCAAGGTGGCCACCACCGAAGCCGGTGCTGCGACATACCTCATCGAGAATCTGGCAGAGGCAACCACTTATGAAGTGCGCGTGCGTGCCGTGGGAGAGGGTGCAACCTGTTCAGAATATACACCGGCGGTGGTGATGAAGACTCGTCCCAAGCAGGTGGAGATGGTGGATGTAGATCGCTATCAGGCAGACAACACCTGGGTGGCAGCAGATGGTACCTGGGACAATAGCGCAACCTCTGTCTGGCAGGAGGGCACAGCCTTTGCTGACGGCAACAAGGTGCTGGTGGATGCCGCTACAGATACCAAGGTGAGCCTTGCAGGCACCGTAAGTCCTGCGAGTGTGGTGGTGAAAGGCAACGGTCATGTGACTCTTGGGGGCAGCGGTGCCATTGGCGGCGATGCTTCGCTGAACAAAGCCGGAGAAGGTACGCTCACCATCAGCAACGTGAATGCCTACAAGGGAGCCACCGTGTTGCATGGAGGTGTGCTGGAGTTCAACACTCTTGCCAATGGTGGCGTCAACTCTGCCATCGGTGCGTCTGACGAGTTTGCGCAGAACTGGATTATGGACGGAGGAACCTACCGCTACACCGGAGGCAGTACCTCTACCAACCGCTCCATTATGATATATAGGGAATCCACGCTGGACATTGCCAATGCCTCCACCACCGTGACGATGACAGGTTCGGTGGAAGGTGCGGGCGATTTTGTGCTCGACGGACAGGGAAAACTCTCTGTGGCAACCAACAAATTGTTCACTATGGACGGCGATGTGGTGCTGCGCGGCGGCAACCTCTACCTTTCTACAGCCGAGATCTCCAAGGCAGGCATCGGTACTGCCGGCAAACTGGTGATGGCAGGCGGTACACTCAGCACCAAGGGTGAGAGTGCGGGATATGAGACCTATGCCTTCCCCATGCATGTTGTAGAAGGCACTACCAGTACCTTTGCACCCAACCGCAACTGCTATTGGACTTCCACAGTGACAGGTTCGGGCAATCTGCAACTCAACATCCCCTATCTGCGCGAGTATGTGCAGGCAAACTTCACGCAGTTCACTGGCAGGCTGATTGCCAACGGTGTGGGCACCGACAGCAACGGAAGTCTGCTGCTTTTCAACGGCAAGAGCATTCCCAATGCTGTGGTGGAGACAAAGGGTAATGCCCGCGTATGCGCCTGGGACACCAATGCTGACGTGACCCTCGGCGGTCTGTCGGGTTCTGCCGGAACCTATCTGATGGGATCTTCGAAACAATCTGATGGCTTCAACTGTACATGGCGTATCGGTGGAGCCAATACCGATGAGACCTTTGCAGGAGTCATCAACGACTGGTCGTGCAGCGGTTCTGGTCATACCGGTACCACCAACATCATCAAGCAGGGATATGGCGACTGGAGACTTACTGGTACCAACACCTACAGCGGAAAGACCACCATCAACGGCGGACGACTGATAGTGAACGGCAAGAACAACGGAACAGGCAGTTATACCGTGAACGACGGAGCCACCTTGGCTGGTCAGGGTTCTATCGGTGGAGCGGTTATAGTAAACGAAGGAGGTACGCTCTGTGCCGGCGACACCTTGATGAACCGTATGCTTATTATCAGTGGTGCGTTGTCGTTGCAGAGCGGTTCTGTGGTGGAAACACCTGTTACCGCCAAAGGCAACAACATGATTTCTCTGAAGGGAAATACTACCATCGGTGAAAACGTAACACTGAAACTCTCTGACAAGGTGTTTGAACAGGCTCCCTACGACGGCACCGAATACCAGGTGTTCATCAAGGGCAGTTCGGTGACCATCAACGGTACCTTTGCCACTATTATCCCTGCCACACCCGGTGAGGGACAGACATGGGATCTCTCGGAACTCTACACCAAGGGAGTCATCAAGGTGGTGGGCGGAGAGCCCAATCCCGGTGGTTCTGACCCTGGCGTAGATCCCCAGCCGGCGGAAACAAAGACAGCACTGCTGACGTGGGGCAACATGTATACTGCCTCGTATGACAATAGCGGTGTGAACAACATGCTGGTGGGAAATGATGGCGACGATGCAGAGGGCTTCTCCATGGTGGTGACAGGAAACCTGACAAAAGCCTATACCGCAGCCGACAAGATTACCGTGGAATACAAAGACCAGTCGTTGAGCCGTACTACCATCAAATGCTCCAACGGTGCAGAGAACTCCATATTCCTGCCTGATGGCGCACGTGCCACCAAGATAGAGCTGTGGAGTTACACCAACGTGACTACTGCCAACCGCACCTCTTATTGGGCTAACGTGGCAGGTGTGGCTTATACAGAAGAGAATTCTACTATTCTGGCTGCCATCAAGGACACAAGCAGTCCTAATCATGTGACTTTCGTGTTGCCCAAGGTGGAGAATGTGGTGACATTCAAGAACACCGGTGAACAGCAGTGTGTGATTGTGGCGTTGGAGTATGAAGTGGGTGGTAGTGCAACCGGTATTACTACAACTACAGGAAACGCCATACCTTTGGGCGTAGCTTACTATGACCTTGCCGGCAAGCGCTTGTCGCAGCCTCAGAAGGGTATCAATATCATGCGTACCACGATGAGCGATGGAAAGGTGATAACAGCAAAAGTAATCAGATAAGGCAATAATGCAGGTGGAATAATCCTGTCCACCGCAAAAAAGTAGAGAGGGCTGTACCGTGAAATCGGCGCAGCCCTCTTTTTGCCTGTCTGCGTGCCAGGTGGCTGTCCTGGTCGGTACTCCTTATTCGTAATTGCTACTTCATACTCCTGTAATATGATTGTAACATCCGTTTCTTACCTTTGCTGCCGGAAAACATAGAAACACAAGATGAATATCAGAACAGTATCAGCAAGCATATTGCTGGCGATGGGAGTGAGTGGTGCCGACGCGCAGGTTTTTACCCCTGAAATCCACGGTACCATCCGTGGCAAGTATGAGTATCAGACCAGTACCAATGAAGGACGTTTTGAGGTGCGTAATGCGCGTATCAGCATGGACGGCAAGGTGAATGAGTATGTGGGTTACAAAGCCGAAGTGGACCTTTCCGATGAGGGTAAGATAAAAATGCTGGATGCCTATGCCCGTATCTATCCCGCAAAGACATGGCAGTTTACCATCGGTCAGATGCGCGTTCCCTTTACCATCGACGCCCATCGCTCTCCCCATTTGCGCTATTTTGCCAACCGCTCGTTCATAGCCAAGCAGGTGGGCGACATCCGTGATGTGGGAGCCACTTTGGGATACAGGGCCAACGTGGGATTCCCCATACAGTTGGAAGCCGGACTGTTCAACGGGTCGGGACTGACAGATCAAAAAGACTACTGGACCAAGGGAATCAACTTTTCGGGCAAGGCACAGCTGATGTTGCCCAAGGGCTTTAACCTGACGCTGAGTCTGCAGAAGATAAAGCCTAATCAGACTACCATCATGATGTATGACGCAGGTGCCTACTATCATGCTCACGGCTGGCATGTAGAGGCAGAATACCTGTATAAACACTATGCCCACAACGCTTTTGACAACGTACATTCGTTTGACGGATTTGTGAATTATGACATACCTATCCGTAAAAAGAACTGTATGCTCAAGAAGGTGTCTCCGTTGGCACGTTACGACTTTATGAGCGACCACAGCGACGGCTCTCTGAACGATGCCGGAGTGTTGAAATTGACCGACTACAAGCGTTCGAGGATTACCGGTGGCGTAACGTTGAGTCTGGCGGCCCCATTTGTGGCAGACATACGCATCAACTACGAAAAATACATGTACCGTAGCGGTGCCATTCCAAAGCCTTCGGAACAGGATAAAATAGTGTTTGAGGTGATGACACGTTTCTGAGAGCAGGATAGGCAGATTTTGTCAGTATTTCTTTGGCAATTTGAAAAAAATGACCTACATTTGCATCATTACAATGTAAATGTCCTATACTATGGAAATAGGTGAAACCTTAGAATCAAAAATCAACCGAAGTGACTATAAAATTTTAGTGGTGGATGACGTGATGAGCAATGTACTGTTGCTCAAGGTGCTGTTGACCAACGAGAAATTCCAGGTGATTACTGCCAATGGAGGCAATAAATGCGTGGATATGGCAAAATCCGAACATCCTGATTTGATTTTACTTGATGTGATGATGCCTGATATCTCAGGGTTTGATACAGCCGTTATCCTGAAAAAAGATTCTACAACAGCGGATATTCCCATTATCTTCCTTACAGCATTAAATGCACCGTCTGACCTTGTGCATGGTTTCCAGGTGGGAGCCAACGACTTCCTGAGCAAGCCTTTCAGCAAGGAAGAACTCATCATGCGTGTGATGCACCAGATTTCGCTGGTGGCTGCCAAGCGCATCATCGTGCAGCAGAATGATGAACTGAAACGCACCATAGGCAACCGCGACAAGATGTATTCTGTGATTGCACACGACTTGCGCTCGCCTATGGCAAGCATACGCATGGTACTCAATTTGGTGGTCAACTGCCTGTCACGTGAAGTGGTGGGTGATGAGATTTTCGACTTGATTGACAAGGCAAACAGAGAATCAGAAGAGACTCACGACCTGCTTGACAACCTGCTGAAGTGGACCAAGAGTCAGACAGGACGCCTGAATGTGGTATTCCAGGAGTTTGACCTGGCAGACGTAGTGCCTGGCGTGGTGGATATCTTCGTGATGATTGCTGAGACCAAACATATTGAGTTGAAACTTGACATGGGCAACTCTCCCATTATGGTACGTGCCGACAAGGATATGCTGAAAACCGTTATCAGAAACTTCATCAGCAACGCCATCAAGTTCAGTAACCAGGGAGGCTCTATAGATATCTACGTCACCCTGCAGGACAAGTTTGCCAAAATCAATGTGCGTGACCATGGTGTGGGCATCAGCGAAGACCGTCTCCACAACCTGTTCCGTGCAGGCAAGACTACCTATGGCACCAATAATGAAGAGGGTAGCGGATTGGGACTTCAGTTGTGCCAGGACTTTGCCGAGAAAAACGGCGGAAGCGTGTGCGTAGAGTCTGTGCAGGGAGAGGGCAGTACGTTCAGCGTTTTGGTGCCACTGATTGCAGAAGAAACAGCCTAAATCTTTGATAAGTGCAAGAATTTGAGTAACTTTGCACCCGATTTAAACAAGTATAACCATGGTGCATGTGGTTTTCGTGTGCCGATAAATAAAAGAGTACAAAGAAATGAAAGCATTTGTTTTTCCCGGTCAGGGAGCACAGTTCGTGGGTATGGGCAAGGACCTCTACGACAACAATCCGGTAGCAAAAGAGTTGTTTGAAAAGGCAAACGATATTTTAGGTTACAGAATTACCGACATCATGTTTGCCGGTACTGATGATGAGTTGAAGCAAACCAAGGTGACTCAGCCCGCCGTATTCCTGCACAGTGTTATCTCTGCTGTATGTCTGGGCGAAGAGTTCTGTCCTTCTATGGTGGCAGGCCACTCTTTGGGAGAGTTCTCGGCACTGGTGGCTGCCGGTGCGTTGAGTTTTGAGGATGGCTTGAAACTTGTTTATGCACGTGCTATGGCCATGCAGAAGGCATGTGACATGGCTCCTTCTACGATGGCTGCCATCGTAGGCCTGTCTGACGAAAAGATTGAAGAGATTTGTGCTGGCATCAGCAAGGATGGTCATGTGGTGGTGGCTGCCAACTACAACTGCCCTGGACAGCTTGTTATCTCCGGAAATATTGAGGCTGTCAACGAGGCTTGCGAGCAACTGAAGGCTGCAGGTGCTAAGCGTGCGTTGCCCCTGAAGGTGGGAGGTGCGTTCCACTCTCCACTGATGCAACCTGCCAAGGATGAGCTGCAGGCTGCCATCGAGGCCACTGAGTTCAGTACACCCAAGTGCCCCGTATATCAAAATGTGGACGGCAAACCTCACACAGAGCCTGAGGAAATCAAGGCCAACCTCATCGCACAACTTACCAGTGGCGTGCGCTGGACCTCTTGTGTGCAGAACATGATAGCCGACGGTGCCGACGATTTCACGGAGTGCGGTCCTGGAAAGGCATTGCAGGGAATGATTGGCCGTATTGACAAGAATGTGGCCGCTCATGGTATCGCCTAAGGTTTTGATATGGACAAGATAATTATCTATCAGATATTTACCAGACTTTTCGGCAATCGCAACACTACTCGTAAAGAGTACGGTTCGGTTGCCGAAAATGGTTGTGGCAAGATGAACGACTTTGATGCGAAAGTCTTGTCACGCATCAAGGAGATGGGTATTACTCATGTGTGGTACACCGGTGTGATACGTCATGCCTCTCAGACAGATTATTCGGCACACGGCATTCCTGTCCAGCATCCCGCTGTGGTCAAGGGCAAGGCCGGTTCTCCATACGCCATCACCGACTACTACGATGTAGATCCCGACTTGGCGGTGGATGTGGATAACAGGATGGGTGAATTTGAGCAACTCCTCAAGCGTACCCATCAGCAAGGGATGAAAGTGATAATTGACTTCGTGCCTAATCATGTGGCACGCCAGTATCGCTCCATCGCAAAACCACAGGGAGTGGAGGATTTGGGGCAGGGCGATAATCCCGAGCATGGATTTGACCCGCAGAACAACTTCTATTATTGTCCTGGCTGTTGTTTTGAACCCTCTTTCTCCCTTGCAGGAGAACAGGGGATAGAACCTTATGTCGAGTTCCCCGCCAAAGCCACGGGCAACGACCATTTTGACAATCGTCCGGGTATGAACGACTGGTATGAAACGGTCAAACTGAATTACGGTGTGGATTATTATGCCGGCGGAGTGGGGCACTTTGACCCCATACCTGATACCTGGTACAAGATGGTGGACATACTGCTCTTCTGGGCTGGAAAGGGCGTTGACGGATTCCGTTGCGATATGGCGGAAATGGTACCCTCCGCTTTCTGGGCATGGGCAACGGCAAAGGTCAAGGAACAATACCCGGAACTGATATTTCTAGGTGAGGTG
>JBJEKQ010000025.1:0-17205 GCA_051878715.1 Prevotella sp. | reverse complement strand
GTGATCCGCTTGGGGCTCGAACCCAAGACCCCAACATTAAAAGTGTTGTGCTCTACCAGCTGAGCTAGCGGATCATCGTTTAAGCGGGTGCAAAGGTAGGTGTTTTTTGTCTATCTGCCAAATATTTTTGATAAAAATTTTAGATGCGGTACGATTTTATGGGTTTGCCCATAAAACTAATGATATCTACGGTGGAACTATGTAATTGATGAGCTTCTCTAAAAACAAGTTATGTGTGAATAATTTACAGAACCCGCCGGCATAGGGCGGTACCCGTGCCGTATGCCGTCCTGGCGGTGTCGTAGGGCAACGCCTGAATCACTCGCTGGCGGCTGTTCCGGCAGTTTCCTCTGCTGTCTCCTCTTCCTTGGTGATGTATTTCTTATAGTACGTGATGAGCAGGGTGGTGAGGGGCAGGGCGATGATGAGTCCCATGAAGCCGAGCAGTGCGCCCCATACCGAGAGTGAAAGCAAGAGGATGGCAGGATTCAGTCCCATGGCCTTGCCCATAATCTTCGGGGTGAGTACCATGTCGGTAATCAGTTGCACAATGGCAAATACCGCCAAGGCAGACAGCAGTATTATCCAGAAACTCTCGCCCGTGTCTGCCGATTTGAGCAGTGAGAGAAACACGATGGGAATCAGTGCCAGTGAGTGTACATAGGGGATGAGGCTCATCACGCCAATCATAATGCCCATGCCGATGGCCATGGGGAAACCGATGAGGGTGAAGCCGATGCAGAACAGGATGGCGATACAGAATGCCACCATGCTCTGCCCGCGCACGTAGCTGTTCATCTGGTGTTCCACATCGCCTATCAGGGAGTGCCAGAAAGAACGGCTCTTCTTGGGGAATATCTTGATAAAGCCCTCGGAAAGCACCTCGTAGTCCAGCAGGATGAAGAACATGTAGAGCAGGGTAATGAGCGAAGCCACGATGCTCATCACGATGTTTGCCGTCTGGGTGATGACTGCAAACACCTTGGGCATGCCTTGACGGATGGCGTCTATCACGTCCTTGTTCTTGAAAAACCGTTCTATCTCATTTTGGTTCTCTTGCAGCCATTGGGTGATGGCAAAGGGTACGTTGGCGATATGTGCCTTTTTCTGTATGTGGTTGGAAATCAAATCTCCCAGTTTCTCGAACTGCTCTATCATGGGCGGTACAATCATGTAGATGATGCCTCCGATGACCGCCATGACGAACAGGAGGGAGAGGATAATGGAGAGTGCCCTGCCAGGTACATGCAGCTTATACTGCACGAAACACACGATAGGGTAGAGCAGGTATGCCAGCAGCCAGGCGGCAAAGAAGGGCAGCAGCACGCTGCTGAGGTAGTGGAGCACGAAGACGATGCCCAATACGAGCAAGCCCCCCAAGAGCCATCTCACGAAGCGGTCGAAAGTGATTGTCTTTTCTGTCATGTGTCGGATATTCGGTTGAAACGGATGCTGCGCCTTTCAGACTTTACACATTATATTATATAAGGCTGTCATATCCATTCTCTTTTTGCTATTTCAAGGGTATTTTGTTTCTGCATGGACATGTATGGTAGCTCCATGGTTTCCTTTCGGCAAAAATACAAAGACGTTTTAAAAATTGCAAAGAAATAGTGCCTTTTTTTTGAATATAGGAGATAAATGGTTACATTTGTCCTTAGTTATGGGCACATTGTATATCGTGCCTACTCCGGTGGGCAACATGGAAGACATGACAATGAGGGCGTTGCGCGTGCTCAGAGAGGCTGATTTGATATTGGCGGAAGACACCCGTACATCGGGCATCTTGCTGAAGCACTTCGAGATAAGCAACAAACTCATGTCGCATCACAAGTTCAATGAGCATGGCACCTCAGCCTCTGTGGTGCAGCGCTTGCTGGCAGGTGCCGATGTGGCGCTGGTGAGTGATGCGGGTACGCCGGGTATCAGCGACCCGGGTTTCTTCCTCGTCCGCGAGGCGGTAAGGGCGGGCATTACCGTCACTACGCTGCCTGGTGCCACTGCCTTTGTGCCGGCACTGGTGTCGAGCGGACTGCCTTGCGACCGTTTTGTGTTCGAGGGCTTCCTGCCGCCGAAGAAAGGCAGGCAGACCCGGCTGGAGGCTTTGGCGCAAGATACCCGTACCATCGTGTTCTATGAGTCGCCCTACCGCCTGCTCAAAACCCTGCAACAGTTGGCTGAGGTGTTCGGTGCTGAGCGTCAGGCGTCAGTATGCAGGGAAATCTCCAAGATCCACGAGGAAAGTGTCAGGGGGACGCTGGCTGAGCTGGTGGCGCATTTTACGCAGACCGAACCCCGGGGCGAGATAGTGCTGGTGGTGGCAGGAGCGGACGCCAGGGAGCAGAAGCGGAGTGAAAGAAACCACAGGAAGGGAGGACGCCCTGATAGTGAAGAGAATGAAAACGAGTAAACAGCAAAATCAAGTGATATGAAGAAAATCATGATGATGGCAATCGTTGCCTTGGCAATCGTTGCCTGTAAAAACGACAAGGCAAAGGTGGATAACACTGCTGAACTGCAGCGCGACTCGCTGAACCAGATTATCGCTCAGAGAGATGCGGAAATCAACGACATGATGGCCACGCTCAACGAGATAGAAGACGGATTCAGGGAAATCAACGCTGCCCAGAACAGGGTGAACACCGCCAAGGATATGGAGGGAGCCAACCAAAAGGACCGTATTCGTGAAAATGTGACGTATATCCAGGGTGCCATGCAGCAAAACAGGCAGCTTATCAGCAAGCTGCAGAAACAGTTGCGTGAGAGTTCCTTCAAGAGTGAGGAACTGAAGAAAACCATCGAGAAAATGATGCAGCAGTTAGAGGAGAAAGACCAGCAACTGCAGCAGCTGAGGGCGGAGCTCGATGCCAAGGATATCCATATCACCGAGCTGGACGAGCAGATAGCCGGACTCAATACCAACGTGGAGCGTCTGAACCAGGAGACGGAACAGAAAGCACAGACCATCAACACGCAGGACAAGCAGCTGCACACGGCATGGTTTGTCTTCGGCACCAAGAACGAGCTCAAGGAGCAGAAGATACTGGTGGATGGAAAGGTGCTGCAGGATGAGTTCAACCGCAACTATTTTACCAAGATAGATATCCGCATGGACAGGGAAATCAAGCTCTATTCCAGCTATGCCAAGATGCTCACCTCCCATCCGTCGAGCAGCTACACGCTGCAGCGCGATGCCAACAAGCAGTATGTGCTCCGCATCACCAATCCGCAGGTGTTCTGGAGCACCAGCAAATTCCTCGTGGTATTGGTGAAATAAGCTCATACATACAGGTGCCAGCCAGTTGCATCGCATGTCTTCTGACGGCGGGCGTGGCTGGCATTTTGTCTCATTCCCAAATAGCAGATTGTTACGAAAACAGTCCGGAATTGAGCAGTTCTGAATATTTATGCCAATAATATGAGGGGTTTGTCTCGGATTGCATAAATTATGTAAAATTTTTAATTTATTCTTTGTTGTTGGCGTTTATTTGAGTAATTTTGCAATCAGTTATAACTTGTTCTTTTAATGCAAAGTAAATTTTAGAGTATTTATGGAGAAGAAATTAACAATGGTTTTGGTGTGCCTTTTCCTTTCGTTGGGAAGCGTGCTCGCCCAAACTAAGGTTACTGGAACCGTAATAGCTCAAGAGGATGGACTGCCTGTGATAGGTGCCACTGTGATGGTAAAAGGCACAAAGACGGGTACAGCCACCGATATCGACGGACATTTTACCCTGTCGGTGAAGCCTGGCACCAAGCTGGACGTGAGCTATATCGGTATGAAATCAAAAACGGTGTCGGCAAAGAACGGCATGAAGGTTGTTCTTGAATCTGATGCCACCACACTTCAGGACGTCGTGGTGACGGGTATGGTGAAGGTTGACAAACGATTGTTTTCAGGCTCATCAACCAAGATTGACGCTTCATCCGCCAAGTTGGACGGTGTGGCTGATATCAGTCGCTCGCTTGAAGGAAAGGCAGCGGGTGTGTCTGTACAGAACGTGTCTGGTACCTTTGGTACCGCACCTAAAATCCGTGTGCGTGGTGCCACCTCTATCTATGGTAACTCCAAGCCCCTCTGGGTGGTTGACGGCGTGATTATGGAAGATGTGGTGGATGTGAGCACTGATGAGCTGTCTTCGGGAGATGCCACCACCCTTATCAGTTCTGCCATCGCAGGCTTGAACTCTGATGATATCGAGAGCTTTGAGATTTTGAAAGACGGTTCCGCCACCTCTGTGTATGGTGCACGTGCCATGGCTGGTGTGATTGTGGTGACTACCAAGAAGGGTAAGGCAGGAAGTACCAGTCTTTCCTATACGGGCGAATATACCATGCGCCTCATTCCCAGCTATTCCAACTTCAACATCATGAACTCCCAGGACCAGATGAGCGTCTATCAGGAGTTGCAGCAGAAGGGTTATCTCAACTATTCAGAAACCTCCAATGCTGCCAACAGCGGTGTTTATGGTAAGATGTACCAGATGCTGAACAGCTATAACGCTACTACGGGACAGTTTGAACTTGCCAATACCGAAGAGGCAAAGGCTGGCTACCTGCACGATGCGGAATACCGCAACACCAACTGGTTCAAGGAACTGTTCTCCAATTCCATCCAGCATACCCACTCCGTGAGTATCTCAGGCGGTAACGACAAAGGCACCTACCGTGCTTCTGTCAGCGCCATGTACGACCCGGGATGGTATAAGAAGAGTTCGGTGGAGAGATACACCGCCAACTTCAATGCCAACTACAAGATATCAAACAAGGTGACTGCCAATATCATCGGTAATGCCTCTTACCGTAAGCAGGAGGCTCCCGGTACCATCAGTGCCACCACCAACCCCGTGACTGGTGAGGTGAGCCGTGCATTTGACATCAACCCTTATTCCTATGCATTGAACTCTTCGCGTACACTTGATCCCAACGTGTTCTATACACGCAACTATGCGCCGTTCAATATACACCATGAGTTGGAGAACAACTATATCGACCTCAACGTGTTCGACTTCCGTATGCAGGGACAACTCACCTACAAGCCAATCAGCAAGGTGGAACTCACCGCATTGGCTGCCGTGAAGTACGGTGGAACCACACAGGAGCACAATATCAAGGACAACTCCAACCAGGCGCAGGCGTATCGTGCCATGGGTACTGCCATCATCCGCAGCAGTAACCAGTATCTTTATACCGACCCCGATGATATCTATGCCCTGCCGGTGACCATCCTGCCCAACGGAGGTATTCTGGACCGTACCGACAACCGCATGTCGGGATATGACTTCCGTCTGTCGGCTTCTTATAATGATGTGTATGCTGAAAACCATCTGCTCAACCTTTATGGTGCCATGGAGGTGAACAGTCTGGAGCGTCACAGCACCTGGTTCCGTGGTTGGGGTATGCAGTATGAGTTGGGAGAAATCCCCTCGTGGGCATACGCCGTGTTCAAGAAATCACAGGAGGAGGGTTCTGACTACTATTCTTTGAGCAACACCCAGGAGCGCAGTGCCGCTTTCGTAGGTGTGGCCACCTATTCATGGAAACGCCGCTACTCGCTCACCGGCACCTATCGCTACGAGGGTACCAACCGTATGGGTAAGAGCCGTAGCGCACGCTGGATGCCTACATGGAACATCTCGGCTGCATGGAACGTGCATGAGGAGCCTTGGTATGAGAAAATCTCGAATGTGATTTCCAATCTTACCTTCAAGGCTTCTTACTCACTGACTGCCGACCGTGGACCATCGTGGGTAACCAACTCTTCAGTGGTCATCAAGTCAAACAACCCCTGGCGTCCTACTGCAGGCGACAAGGAGAGCGTGCTCTACATTGAGCAGTTGGCAAACGATGACCTGACCTATGAGAAAAAGCATGAGTTCAACTTCGGCGTTGATGTAGGTTTCCTCAACAACCGCATCAACCTTACCTTCGACGCCTATACACGCCGCAACTATGACTTGATTGGTATTCTCAATACTACCGGTGTGGGTGGTGAAGACAGCAAATACGGAAACGTTGCCAAGATGAAGTCGAGCGGTGTGGAATTGGCATTGCACACACTGAACATCAAGACCAAGGACTTCAGTTGGAGCACAGACTTTATCTACAGTCACATGTCCAATGAGGTGACAGAACTCAACACCTACAACAGAATGTACGAGTTTGTCACAGGTACGGGATTCACCATGGAAGGCTATCCCCAGCGAAGCCTGTTCTCCATTCCTTTCATGGGCTTGAACTCTGAGGGTCTGCCTACCTTCCTCGACCAGGACGGCAATGTGAGTGTTACAGGCATCAACATGCAGGAGTATGACCCCGACAAACTGAAGTTCCTGCACTACGACGGTCCTGTGGATCCTACGGATGTGGGTAGTTTCGGTAACGTGTTCAAATACAAGAACTTGACGCTTAACGTGTTCCTTACCTATTCGTTCGGTAATGTGGTGCGTCTTGACCCTGTGTTCAGCAATACCTACGACGACCTTACTGCTACTCCCAAGGAGTTCAACAACCGTTGGGTGGTACCTGGAGACGAAAACAAGACTACTGTGCCTGTGATAGCAAGCAAACTGCAGAACAGTACAGTTACTGACATTGATGTGGCATACCAGGCTTACAACTACTCTACAGAGCGTGTGGCAAAGGGAGACTTTATCCGAATGAAGGAGATTTCTGTGGCTTACGACTTCCCCAAGTCCTTCACACAGAAACTGTCACTCAACAACCTCTCTGTGAAATTGCAAGCCACCAACCTGTTCCTGCTCTATTCCGACAGTAAGCTGAACGGACAGGACCCCGAGTTCACCAACTCCGGAGGTGTGGCTACTCCTATGCCCAAGCAATTCACCCTTACACTGAAGTTTGGTCTTTAACCGGATAAAAAGAAGATGAAAATAATGAAATCAAATAAATGGATAATTAACTTCGGACTATGTGTGGCTGCTGCCGGTCTGCTGGTTTCTTGCGATGACTATCTCGATAAGAACCCTGACAACCGTGCCGTCATTGATACCGAAGACGAGATAATCCGTCTGCTCGGTTCTGCCTATCCCGAAACGGGTATTTCTGTCATGTCAGAACTGATGTCGGACAATACCGATGATATGTCGGGTGATACTCGTTACCTCAAGTATGACTCGCGTTTCTACGACCAGGTGTTTTACTGGAAGGAAGTGACCGAGACCGACAATGACGGTCCTTCGCTCACATGGGAGCAGGGCTACAAGAGTGCTGCTACTGCCAATCAGGCTTTGCAGTGCATCGAGGAACTGGGAGGTGCCACTACCACCAAGTTGAAAGAGGCTAAGGCCGAAGCCCTGCTCTGCCGTGCCTATGCTCATTTCATGCTGGCAAACATGTTCTGTCAGGCATACGACAGCCAGAATGCTGCCAGCGACCTTGGTCTGCCCTATGCTACCGAACCCGAAACCACGCTGTATAGTGAGAATATCGAGCGTGGTACGCTGGCTGAGCTTTATGCAAAGATTGACAAGGATATTCAGGAGGCTCTTCCCCTGATAGGCGATACCCATTATCAGCAGCCTAAGTTCCATTTCAACACGCAGGCGGCTTTGGCATTTGCTGCCCGTTTCTATCTGTTCTATGAGAAATGGGACCTTGCCGTGAAGTACGCTACCCAGTGTCTGGGTTCCAATCCCAAGTCACTTCTCCGCGATTGGGACGAACAGGAGAGTTATGGTATCACCAGCGATATGGATCCCCGTACGCAGGCATACGCAAAATCGGGTGAAAAGTGTAATTTCTTGCTTATCCCCACTTACTCCTATGCCGGTCTTTGGTTCAGCAACTATGCTTATTGTTCACGTTTCTCGCACAACTCGTACATCTCCAATAAGGAGACCTTGGACTGCAAGAACGACTTTTGGAGGTTGGAAGACGTGCGCTGTCCGTCGCTCCAGTTCATCGGAGGTAACATGGACAAGGTGCTTGTGGCAAAGCTTCCCGCCTTGTTTGAGGTGACTGATGTGGTTTCACAAACCGGTTACTATCACTCCGTGGAGATTCCCTTTAAGGCTGACAACCTCTTGCTTGAACGTGCTGAGGCTTATATCCTGCTCAAGCAGTACGACAAGGCTTTGGAAGACTTGAATATCTGGATGAACAACTACGTGAAGAATAGCACCCCGCTCACACTTGAGAAGATCAAGAACTATTACAACCGTTTGCAGTACTATTCCATTACGTTGCCTACCCAGCGTCGTCATCTCAATCCCCGTTTCGCGATTGACAACACCGAAGGCAGTGACCAGGAGTGTATGTTGCAGTGTGTGCTTAACTTCAAGCGTATCGAGAACATCCACGAAGGTATGCGTTGGCAAGACATCAAGCGTTACGGCATCCAAATCTGCCGTCGTATGATTGACAGTGATGCTGATATAGTTTCCCTGAGTTATGATGACCTGATGGCAAGTGACGATCCTTATCTTGCTGTGCGCGACAACCGTTGTGCCTTGCAGATTCCTTTCAAGGTGATTGCAGCCGGCTTCCAGCCCAACCCGCGTGGACAAGAGGCTGTGGCAAAGGGTATGACTACCAAGGTTGACCGTCTGTTCAAAACCAAATAACCAGGTTTGAGTTTTCACACAATAATAGAAGACAAAAGACAAATGAAAAAGAACATCATATTTTCGTTGCTGTTGATGGGCTCAGCACTGCTTGCCACTACCTCTTGTAGCGAGGATGACCTCTCTGACAAGAGTGTCCTTGCGTCAAGTACCCAACAGCGCACCGACCTCGACAACTGGCTTGAGGTGAACTACTTGCGTCCCTACAACATACAGGTGAAATACCGCTATGAGTACAATGAGATTGATGAGGGTTACTACACTGTGCCCTGCTCTTACGAGATGGCAATCAAGATGGCGCACATCCTGAAATACACCTGTATCGACGCCTATACTGACAAGGTGGGCATTGCCTTCGTGAGAACCTACTTCCCCAAGTTGTTCATCTTCGAAGGGGAGTTCCACTATCGTAACAACGGAACTTATGAGTTGGGTACGGCAGAAGGAGGAAAGAAAATCAACCTCATGGGACTCAACCATATCGATGAATTGGGTAACAGCGTGGAAGGATTGAACAACTATTACCTCCATGTGATTCACCATGAGTTCTGTCATATCCTGCACCAGACCACCAACTACTCTGCCGCTTATCAGTTGATTACCCCTAACTATAAGTCAGACAAGTGTTTCAACTCTGAGTTCAGCGACTATCTGTCCAGAGGTTTCATCACGGCCTACGCACAGCAGGCGGTGGATGAGGACTTTGCCGAGATGTATTCCAACTATGTCACCAACACTGCCGAGCAGTGGGAGGAGTGGTTGAAACAGGCAGAACATCCCGCCCTGCTTGATGCCGACGGCAACCTGCAGTTTGAAGGCGGCGAACTGGTCTATGATATGGACGCCAAAGCCAACGGACGTGACCTCATAGAACAGAAGCTCGATATTCTCCGCTCTTACATGAGTTCTATTTGGAATATCGACCTTGATGTGATGCGCGAGTCTATCCTTGGACGTGAACAGGACATCATTGACGGGAAGATTGATTTGACAACTACAGAAATTAAATGATTACGATGATTATGAGCAAGATAAAGTTTTTAGTCGCAAGCCTCTTTGTGTTGCCTCTGTTGTTCTCTTCGTGCAACGATGATTTCGAGAACAAGTTCGACAGCAGTGCTTCAGAGCGCGTGGACGCCTACTTGCAGCAGGTGCGCACTGTACTCGCTTCTGCCACCAACGGATGGGTAATGGACTACTATGCAGGCACCAACCGAGCCTACGGAAGTTATGCCTTTATCCTGAAGTTCGACGCCAATGAGATGAAGGTTACCGCATCTTGTGAGAAGCAGCAGGAGGAATCCACCTCTTTCTATACCCTCACTTCTGATGCTGGTCCTGTACTTACGTTCGACACTTACAACGAGGTGCTTCACTTGATGGCAACTCCCAGTTCGGAAGCCTATCAGGGCAAGCAGGGAGATTTTGAGTTCATTATCATGAGCGCCACACCCGAGAAGGTGATACTCAAGGGAAAACGTACTGGCAGTCTGATGCAGATGGTGCCTCTGGAGGGAACTCCGGCAGATTACTATGCTGCTTTGGAGGCACTGAAGGATAAGATGATTATCGGTAGCGCTGAAGGAAACTTGAACGATGTGGCAGTGTCTTTTACTATCGACTTGGATGCCTGCACCATCACTTCCAACCAGGTGCATGGTGCCTGGACTGACAATCCCGCTTTCAGCAGTACGGAAACAGTCAAGACCTCTTTTGCCTATACCCCGGAAGGGTTCCGCATGTATGAGGATCTGGTGATAAATGGCGAGTCGTTCAGCACCTTTACTTTCGATGCTGACAGCCAGAATATAACTGCTGTGGGCAGCAATGGCAACCAATTGCAGATGAAGTGTAGCAAACCTGCCAACTGGAGTCCGTTTGACTCTTTCGAAGGTACCTATGAATTGGAGTACATTATAGCCGACCAGAATGATGTGGAAACACCCCGGTATGTCAAAAACCTTACTCTCGTGATGGATGAAGACGGCGAGCATTATTTGTTGAAGGGTCTCAACAGCCACTTTGATATTGTGATGGGCTACTCACGCAGCAAGGGCGGACTCACTATCGGAAAGCAGGACGTGGGAGAACTCTCTGGCTACACCATCCGTCTCTGTCTGCTCGACAACAAGGACAGCTATCTGTCATGGGCTGAGGAATCAGGTCTTGTGCTCTGCATTAACCCTGATAATCCAAATGAATACCTGTTCAGTTCCAATGGTTCTGAAGACTTCGTTTCAGCAGGTATCATCCTGTGGCTGTTCAAGGATGGTGAGGCCATACGCAATACCAGTACATCAAGTCCTATCAATGACTTCTTTAGTGCACACAGGGATTGGCTGTTTACTGATGTGAGTGACTTTTCAATCACCAATATGCAAAAACTTACTAGACAATAAGCGATGAAAAAGATTTCTGTATTATTTCTAACAATAGCCGTGCTCTTCGTTACCGTTTCGTGTAGCGATGACACCAACAATCCATATGCCAAGGATGCACAGGTTACTGTGCTCAACAGCAACATGGTGCTCGATGCGGTGGCTTCAGAGGGTGTCATCACCTTCTCTGCCAATGGTACCGCTACTGCCTCTTGCGCCCAGTCATGGTGCACTGTAGATGTGGAGAACAACAATACCGTTCGCGTAAAATCCACCCAGAACAACTACAGGGAGAGCCGTTCTACCTTGGTGATTATCTGTTGCAACGGAGATAGCGTACAGGTGCCTGTGGTGCAGCGTGGTGCAGAACTCATCTTCTCGGAGTCGGCTCTGCCTGCTGTCACCAACGATGCGCAGACGTTAGAGTGCCATATCACTACCAATATGCCTATCTCTATACTCTCTACCCCCGATTGGGTCGCTGCCACGCTCTCTTCAGAGACGGGAATGCTGGCACTGGAGCTGGATGCCAATGCCACAGGCGACTACCGTCGTGGTTGGGTGAAGTTGCATGCCGGTGAGTTTGAGGACTCCATCGAGGTGTTGCAGTATGATTTTGATCAGCAGTTCGCAGGCAACTATTATCTCAACTATAACGACAAAAACGGTGCTGCCAAGCGTCTGCCTGTTACAGTGAGCAAAACAGCCATTGACCTCAGTGCTTTCAAGATGGTGTTCCCCGTCACTTTCAATGCACAGAAGATATCGCTGGTGCTGAAGAGCGGTCAGAAACTCGGTAGCCGGGCCAATGACAACTTCTATAATATTTTCTACAACAATGAGGAGAATAGGTGGTCTGCCTATTCCACACAGGCCTCCATGCAGTTTGTCTTCGGCAACGAGACTGACGAGACAACCGGTGACAAGGTGGTGAGGGCACGCTTCACGCCTGTGCGTGCTGATGTGGTGTTTGATGTACTTGCCGTACACACTTTCAGCCCTGATTCACTCAAGGAGAGTTGTGACGGCGGTGTGTATCAATCCATGAAGATGTTCAATCCCTATTTGGAAAAAAGATAAGGAGGCAATACTATGAAACTGAAAACATTCTGTATGGTGCTCTTCCTTGCCGTAGCGGCAATGGCACAGGCACAGCTCCCTTCTGTCACTCTGAAAGACATCAACGGCAAGACTGTCAACACCGGTGAGCTGTCTAATGACGGCAAGCCTTTCATCATCTCTTTCTTCGCTACCTGGTGCAAGCCCTGTAACCGTGAGCTTACAGCCATCAGCGAGGTTTATGACGAGTGGAAGGAGGAAACTGGGGTCAAGGTGATAGCCGTGAGTATCGACCAGGCACAGAATATCAATAAGGTGAAACCCTTGGTAGATGGCAACGGTTGGGAATATGAGGTGCTGCTTGATCCCAACAGCGATTTCAAGCGTGCGCTCGGAGCCCAGATGATACCTTTCGTCATCATTGTGGATGGTCAGGGCAATATCGTGTATAAGCACAATGGCTATACCGATGGTGCCGAGAACGAACTCATCGAGAAGGTGCGCGAACTTATCAAGTAACGAACAACAATAGAATGAACAACGGAAACAATCGTCCCCTAACAGTCAGGAGATACGCCTTTGCGGTGTGTCTGCTGGCTGTTTCTGCCTTTTCACAGGCACAGGAGGAGCCGAAAGACCAGATACATCTGAGCGGTAGCATCCAGAGCGACATCATCTTCCCGCAGAGCGACAGTAAGATTGGCACCGAGGATTACAGTGAGTGGGCGCTCACTAACACCTTTGCCGAGGTAAATCTTACCAGCAACCATCTGGATGCCGGTCTGCGCTTCGAATATCTGGAGCATCCCATGCCCGGATTCCTGGGCATCTCACCCGACTATGCCGGATGGGGTGTGCCCTATTTTTATGTCAAGGGGCACGGCAAGAATACAGACCTGACCATCGGATCTTTCTATGAGCAGTTCGGTTCTGGATTCATCCTCCGTAACTATGAGGAGCGATCTTTGGGTATCGACAATTCCCTGCTGGGTACCCGCTTGCATACCAATCCTGTCAAGGGCGTGGAGCTCAAGGTGCTCGCCGGTGTGCAGCGCCGCTATTGGGGCTGGAACGAGTCGCTCGTGGCTGGTGCTGATGTGGAGCTGAGTCTGGACCAGTGGATAAAATCTTTGGCAGACAAAGGGACTTACCTCACTTTCGGTGCATCCTATGTGACCAAAAAGGAGGACGAGGAGGATATTCTGATGGATCGCACCCACAAGCTCAACCTGCCGGAATACGTAGGTGCCTACGACCTGCGCCTGCGCTTGCAGACGGGAGGATGGAACATCCTGGCAGAGTGGGCACAGAAGGGGCAGGACCCTAACTCCAACAACGGCTATATCTACCGCAAGGGGTATGCTGCCATGCTCTCTACCAGCTATTCCAAGAAGGGGTTTACATTCCTGGCACAGGCAAAGCGCAGCGACAACATGGTGTATCGCAGCCGTCGCACCCTGCCTTCTGCCACAGAGACCTCATCGTATATCAACCATCTGCCTGCCTTTACGCAAGAACATACCTATGCCCTTGCGGCACATTATCCCTATGCCACACAGCCCGACGGTGAGTGGGCATATCAGGGAGAAGTGGGCTACACCTTCAAGAAGCATACCATGCTGGGAGGCAAGTACGGCACCAAGGTGAAACTGAACTTCTCGTATGTCAACGGCATCAGCAAGAACGAGCATGGAGGTATGGGTACCGACGGGTATGGTTCCGCATTCTGGAAGTGGGGCTCCTCACGCAACTACCAGGACTTGAACGTGCAGGTGGAGAAGAAACTGAGCAGTGACTTCAAGCTCAACCTGATGTACATGAACCAGTTCTACAACCAGGCTGTGATAGAAGGTCACGGTGAGATGATTCACAGCAACATCTTTGTGGCTGAGGGAAAATACCGCATCAACAAGACCTTCACCCTGCGCGGTGAGGCACAGTATCTTACCACGGGCGAGGACTTGGGTGACTGGGCATTCGGCTTGCTCGAACTCTCTGTGCAGCCTCACCTGATGTTCACCGTATCCGACGAGTGGAACTGTGGCGAGAGCGACATACATTATTATAATGTGTCGGCCACCTATACGCTGGGAGGTCATCGCCTGCAGTTGGGCTATGTGCGCAACCGCGCCGGCTATAACTGCTCGGGCGGCGTATGCCGCTGGGTACCGGCAAGCAAGGGTGCCACCATATCGTATAACTACAATTTCTAAGATGATTGTATGAAAATGAAAGCAATAATACCCTCTCTCATCACGTTGGCATCGCTGTTGGCGGCATGTAGCAATGTGAGTGAAGACGAGCGACTGATATATGTAGAGCCTGCCCCCGTGAATACTACGGTACTGGTGGAGGAATACTCCGGGCAGTTGTGTGTGAACTGTCCTACCGGTGCTGCCGAACTGGAAAAGCTGGAAGAGCAGTATGGCGATAACCTGGCAGTCATCACCTATCATGGCGGACTCTACGCCATCAATCCCGGTGAGTATGAGGGTGTACTTGGCTTGGGTACGGATTACGGTGCGCTTATGGAAAAAGCGTATGGCATCAATGGAAAACCCTGCATTGTCATCAATGCACTGACCACTAACAACACGGTGCTCACCTGGGCAACGGACGTTGCAGCGGCGTTCAGGAGGATATCTGATGTCTCCCTGTCAGGAGAGGCGATTTACGATGAAGCCTCTTCGTCCATTCAGATACAGATAACGGGTGCCTGCAACAGCGTTTATGATGGCGATTTGCAGGTGGTGCTCACTGAGAGTGGCATTGTGGCTCCGCAGATGATGCCTGATAATACTTCTAATAACAGCTATGTGCACAACAATGTTTTCCGTGCCACCGTGAACGGAGAAACGGGGGAACCCTTTGCGGTGTCAGTAGCTGATATTGATGGCGTTTCAAGATCCTATACCGTTTATGTAGAAGAAGAATACAAATGGAATCCTGCCAACATGCGTGTGGTAGCGTACGTAATCAATGAAAAAGGAGTGCAGCAGGCTCTTAGCATACCTGTCAGGAAGTTGGCGGAACCATCAAATGATAATAACTAAAAAACAACTTATATGAAAAAAACATTACTCACTTTGGCATTTGTATGTGCTGCATGGCTCCATGCGGACGCACAGACAATTTGCTTCCAGAAATCCGGTGTGGCTATCGTGGATGGAAGCGAGGTTGTTTTTGACCCCGTTGTGAATCCTATCACACAGAAAAAATCCTATGAAACGGTGGGCTTGTCCATCCTTAGTCTCGACAAGGAGGAGGATATGACCTGTACCCTCAGTCTGGAGTCTGATTTCAACGGACTCAGTGGGTCGGAGGGTATTTGCACCGGCTCAAATTGCTATGGCATCAATGCAGACCATACATGGAGCGGACGTGTGTCTTTGCCTGCCGGCAGTTTTGAAACCGTAAAATATGACTTTGTTCCTGCTGACGCTTCTGCCTCTGGTGTGGTGAAGGTCAAGTTCACCGTGGTGGGTGCAGGCGAGAGCCATTCGTTCACTGCTGTGTTCAATGTGGGAGAGTCTTCGGGTATCAACGGCATCCGCAGCACGGAGCGTGTCAGTGTATATAACGCTACGGGCAAGCTTGTCAAGGCGAACATCACCGCTTCTTCCGTGTACAGTCTGCCCACCGGCTTCTATTTCGTGAAGTCAGCCAAGGGAGTGACCCGCAAGGTGACCGTCCGTAAGTAGTAGAAAGAGATAACGTTTTTAAAGTAAATAGGTTTTTAATATTTAAGTTCATGAAAAAGTTTTTACTGATTGCTTTGACTGTGCTTACCTTCGGTGCCACCGCCGATGCGCAGGTGCTTGGTAAAAGCGACCTCTTCAAGCAGAAGAAGGTAAACAAGATTGAGAAAGCACTTCCTTCCAAGAAACACAACATGGAGGTGAAAGGTCTTCGTCAGGCAACTAAGGCAGGTAACCAAGGCTTGTGGATCAACAAAATGCCTGTTGTACAGAAGAGTCAGGCTGTGACTTCCACGAAGTCTTCTACAGCGTCTTTGGTGCCCCATGCTACAAGTGATCAGATCTGGTTCCAGTATCCTTTGGGTTCTTATCTGGGATTCTACGGTAATGACTCCCTCGCCTCATGGGGTGGTGCCTACTATCCTTGGCTGATTGAAGGCTTTCAGGGACAGAACCAATACAATATGGCTGTAGTGGTGGATGAAACCTACACCGGAGCCACTATGGATTCTGTGTCTATCATCTTCGTCAATCCTGCCAAACTGAACAAGGTATATGTATGGGTAAGCAACCGTGGCGTAGAAGACGGATATTATACTGCTCCTCCCACAGACTATACTAAGGCAGATGTGTACGTGGAAGTGCCCATTGAGGACATCAAGGGTGTGTCAGGTCAGACCGTTTACAATACCGACATCGCATTGCCCAAGTCCTTCCAGGTGGGTGAAGATGGTGCATACGTAGGCTATTATATTGATGGTCAGTCTGGTGACATGCCCATTGTATATGGTTCGTATGTGAGTAGCACCGGTCATTATGCCATGGGCTATGTCAATTCCGGAACACCTGAGTGGTGTAATCTGGCAGGCTTTTTCGGCAACCTTACCATTGCCGCCCACATGGACATCACCGGTCTGCCCGACAACAATCTCGAAGTGGGATTTTTTTATGAAACAGTAACTACCCCCGGTGTGGAGACCGACCTCGCCACAGTGGTGTATAACTCCAGTCCCTATCCTGTGACCAGTGTGGGCTATGTCATCACTGAGGACGGTGTGGCACAGAGCGAGCAGACTATAGCGGTAGATACTCTGGAGTCTGGTCTCGGCTATATCTATTTCCCCTATACTCCGAAAGAGTATGGTGAGAAGAGTGTCACCATTACCGTGACCAAGGTGAACGGCAAGGAAAACCTCAACCAATACAACACTTCCGATGCAGGCAATGTGGTGGTAACCAAGAAAGCCATGGACCGTGTTTCTCTTGTAGAGGAGATTACAGGTACCTGGTGCGGATACTGCCCCCGTGGCATCGTTGGTTTGAAGAACCTGAAGAGAGATCTTGGTGACAAGGTGATTACAGTGGCAGGTCACTTCCCCTCTGATATCAGCAGTGCTGATGCCTATGTTGACCCCATGTATTGTGCAGATTACGACTCTCTCGCCATCATGCTTGATGAGTCTTATCCTAACTGTATAGTGTATA
>JBJEKQ010000024.1:0-17298 GCA_051878715.1 Prevotella sp. | reverse complement strand
AAGGCCATATTCATCACCTTGAGCACCATATCAAACTCCACATTCTCAGGTACGAGCTTTCCGAACAGCCCCATCTCCTCGTCCAGTTCCCGATGCTGGCGTCTGAGACGTATGTAAAACAGAAGGAGCAATAGGGCAATGACTGACGGAATACAAATCCAAAGCGCCTGAGAATTCAGTTCAGGAGCCTCTATCAAACATATACTCATTCCTGTCAGAAAGTGCATCATTCTATCGGTTAAGGTCAGACAAGCCAGGCAAAAAGGCCCGCCATACAGAATAGCCGCCCATACACTGACGACACATCATACGCCACAAAAATACATTATTTTTCTTTTTCAGCCAAAAAAAAGCGCAACATTTTTCGGAGTATTCTTTGCAATCTGACTGATTTGAACTAACTTTGTGCCCACAAGTTTTGACAGATTTATAAATGAGTACTCAAGAGTTTACGCAGTTATTGACGCAAACGGTAGAAAGATTATCAGAGGAAGACTCACTGAAAGGGCTGTTCCATCAGTACCGGGAAGGCAATCCGCCACCATCCAATAAGGTTTTAGAAGAGATTGTGGAACTGTCGAGAGCCATTTTGTTTCCGGGGTATTTTGGCAAGTCATCGGTGGATATGCGCATCATCCGCTACCACATGGGCGTGAGCATAGAACGGCTACACACCCTGCTTTCTGACCAAATATGCGCAGGACTGGGATTTGCACATGGGGAAGAGGAGGATACCAGCGCTATCAATCTGCAGCAACGTGCGGAACAATTGGCAGCACGACTAATCGCACGACTGCCCGACATACGTGAACTGCTTGCTACCGATGTGGAAGCTGCATACAACGGTGACCCTGCAGCCTCTGGCTACGGGGAAGTTATATCGTGTTACCCCATCATCAAAGCACTTGTAAACTACCGCGTCGCCCACGAACTGCTACTGCTGGACGTGCCACTCATACCACGCATGCTTACTGAGATGGCCCATTCTGAAACGGGCATAGACATTCACCCCGCTGCACAAATAGGTCATCATTTTACCATAGATCACGGAACTGGCGTTGTAATAGGTGCCACCTGCATCATAGGCAACAACGTAAAATTGTATCAAGGCGTGACCTTGGGAGCCAAGAGTTTCCCATTGGACAGCGAGGGAAATCCCATCAAGGGCATACCACGCCACCCTATACTGGAAGACGATGTGATAGTATATGCCAACGCCACCCTGCTGGGACGCATTACCATAGGCAGGGGATGCGTGGTAGGTGCCAACGTATGGGTGACTCACAGCATGAAACCCAAGACCAAGAAATACAAAAAGGACAAAACCGACAACATAGACTTAGAATTTAACAATGGAACAGGAATTTGAACTGATAGCTAAGACCTTTATGGGCTTGGAACCCGTATTGGCAAAAGAATTGACACAACTGGGTGCCAACAACGTGCAGATAGGGCGCAGGATGGTGTCATTCACCGGTAACAAGGAGTTGATGTACCGCGCCAACTTCCATCTGCGCACCGCCATACGCATTCTGAAACCTATCAGCCACTTCACCGCAAAATCAGCAGACGATGTATATAGCAAGGTAAAGGAAATTGACTGGTCGAAATACATCATGCAGGATGAAACCTTTGCCGTGGACTCCGTGGTGTTCTCCGAAGAGTTCAAGCATTCCAAGTTCGTATCATACAAGGTGAAGGATGCCATAGTGGACCAATTCAGGGAAAATACCGGGAAACGCCCCAATATCAGCATATCTAACCCCGACCTGCGCCTGAACATGCACATCGCGGAGGACAAATGCACGCTGAGCATGGACTCAAGCGGAGAGAGTCTGCACCGCAGGGGATACAGACAAGAAAGTGTAGAGGCTCCGCTGAACGAAGTGCTTGCAGCAGGCATGATAATGATGACTGGTTGGAACGGAGACACTGACTTGATAGACCCCATGTGCGGCAGTGGAACCATCGCCATCGAGGCTGCGCTCATTGCACGCAACATGGCACCGGGACTATTCAGAAAGGAATATGCCTTTGAAAAGTGGCACGACTTTGACAAAGACCTGTTTGATGCCATCTACAACGATGACTCGCAGGAGCGGGAGTTCAAGCACCACATCTACGCACGCGACATAGACATCAAGGCGGTGAACACTGCACGGATGAACGTAAAGGCAGCCGGACTCTCCGCCGACATTACAGTAGAGGAGGCTGATTTCAAGGACTTTGCACGACCTAAGGAAAAGAGCATTATCATCATGAATCCGCCTTATGGAGAACGCATCACCACCCCCGACCTACTGGGCACCTACAAGATGATAGGTGAACGGCTGAAACATCAGTTTCCCGAAAGCGATGCATGGATTCTGAGTTACCGCGAAGAGTGTTTCGAACAGATAGGGCTGAAGCCTTCCATCAAGATTCCCCTATACAACGGTTCGCTGGAATGTGAGTTTAGAAAATACCAGATTTTTGACGGTAAGATGAAAGACTTCCGACGTGACGGCGGACAAATAAAAACGGACGAGGAGCGCAAGCAGATGGCTGAAAAGCATCGCTTTAAGAAAGATCGTGGAGAGTTTAAGATGCGTCACGACCAACAGGAGGAGAACGAGGAAGGCGATATCCGCTCGTTCAAATTCCACTCGTTGGAAAAAAAATCATTCCAATCCTTACGCAGAGGCGGAAGAGACGATGCCCACGATGATTACGACGGACGGAGAAAAGACAGAGACAACCATCGTTTCTCGCGCAATGACAAACGAGGAGCGAGAGACAGCAAGCAAGGACCTCGCGACAGCCACAGTTCAAGCCGTGGAGGTCATGAGTATTTCGACCGTAGCGGAGGAAAGAAATACGGCAAGCATGAAAAAAAAGACGATTGGAAAAAGAAGAGATATGACCATGAAGAAGATTAAGACCATGATGGCTATGGCAACATTGGTGGCATGCCAGCACACTTTGGCACAGAAACAGTTCACATTAGAGGACATCAACTTTGGTGGAAATAACTTCTACAATCTGCAGCCCAAGAACATGTATCTCACATGGTGGGGTGACCAGTTGATGTATCAGGATGCAGAAGAAAGCGGCACCGTGGACATGAAAAGCGGAAAGACAAAGGCGCTTTTCAACATCAAGGATTTGGGCGAGGGATGGCACAGCGCCATGAACGCAAGATATCCCTACCAAGATCAGACAGTGGTGTTGCTTGACAACGGCAAGGAAAGGGTGCTCTACGATTGGAAGAAACGCAGTGTGGTGTGGAGACAAGACAGCAAGGAACAAAGGGAAAGCCAATGGAACAAGCATTCAAAAGCCACCGCTTTTGTACGCAACAACCAACTACACGTAATCACCGCCGATAACAAAACCAGACAACTGACCACTGACGGCAGCAGGGAACTGGTGTATGGAAAGACGGTGCACCGCAACGAGTTCGGTATAGAAAAAGGCATCTTCTGGAGTCCCAACGGCGAAAGATTTGCCTTCTACCGCATGGACCAAAGCATGGTAGCCGACTATCCACAGGTGGACATTTTCCACCCCATGGCACAACCCGCCCCCGACAAATACCCCATGGCAGGACAAACCAGCCACAAGGTAACGGTAGGAGTATATGACCTGCAGACAGACAAAACCATATATCTGCAAGCAGGCGACCCTACCGACCGATACTTCACCAACATAGCATGGGCACCCGACAGCAAGCGCATCTACATGTTTGAACTGAACCGCGACCAAAACGACTGCCGACTGGTGTGCTACAACGCAGAAACGGGTGAGAAGCAGGGAGAAATCTACCGCGAGACAGATAGTAAGTATGTGGAGCCACTCCACCCCATTCTGTTCCTGCCCTGGCAACCTGACCAATTCATTCTGCAAAGCCAACGAGACGGATTCAACCACCTTTATATATATAATGTGAAAGGCGAGCAGGTGAAACAACTCACCCAAGGTGCTTATGTGGTAGAAAACATACTGGGCTTTGACAAGAAGAATAAGCGGGTCATCATCGCAAGCAACGAGAAGCATGTCACGCAACGCAACCTCTATGCCGTGGACATTAAGACTGGCAAGAAGACGGCACTCGACAACGGCAGAGGATTCCACTATGCCGCATTGTCAAAATCAGGTTCATGGCTCTACGAGAAATACACCGAACCCACCGTGCCGAGAGTAATCAACTTGACAAACACGACAAACGCCAAGGCCCTGCAACTGCTCAAAGCCGAAGACCCATGGAAAGAATATGTCACCCCACAATTCTCCATCGGTACCATCAAGGCTGCTGATGGCGTGACTGACCTATACTATCGTATGGTGAGACCTGCAGACTTTGACGAAAGCAGGAAATATCCCACCGTAGTGTATGTCTATGGAGGACCTCATGCCTACATGATTGAAAGTTCATGGCACTACGCTTCCAGATCATGGGAAACCTATATGGCACAGAAAGGCTACATCGTCTTCGTCCTCGACAACAGGGGAAGCGAGCGCCGTGGCAAGGAGTTTGAACAAGTGACTTTCAGACAGTTGGGACAGGTAGAAATGGCCGACCAGATGAAAGGCGTGGAGTTCCTGAAATCACTGCCCTACGTGGATACCGACCGGATGGGTGTGCACGGCTGGAGCTTCGGAGGTTTTATGACAATCTCATTGCTCACCAACTACCCCGACGTTTTCAAAGTAGGCGTAGCAGGTGGTCCGGTCATCGACTGGAAATGGTATGAAGTGATGTATGGCGAGCGTTACATGGACACGCCACAAGCCAATGCTGAGGGCTACGAGAAGACCTCACTGATGAACAAGGCAAAGGACCTGAAGGGCAAACTGCAGATAATCATCGGCTACAACGATGACACAGTAGTGCCCCAGCATGCCCTTTCATTCATCAATGCCTGTACGGAAGCGGGCACCCAACCCGACCTCTTCGTATATCCCGGAGAGGGACACAACATGATGGGACACAAAAGCGTACATCTGCACGAACGTATCACACAGTATTTTGAGGATTATCTGAAATAATCAAAAATAAAGAATTAAAAAAGTATTAAGGAAACATGAATAAGGTGTTAAGCCTACGGTGCTGAGCATGGAGTAATGACGTATCAGAGATTCCTGCACCGGGAGCATTTGAATTTGTTCTCATCACTCAATTCCCAATCAATTCATAATCCTTATCAATAAAGAGTTTGCAACATGAAAATATTATTGTTAGGAAGCGGCGGCCGCGAGCACGCCTTGGCTTGGAAAATAGCACAAAGCAAGAAAGTAGAGAAACTATACATCGCACCGGGCAATGCAGGTACCGTCAACTGCGGTGAAAACGTGGAAATGAAGGCGGATGACTTTGAAGCCATCAAGACGTTTTGTGCCGACCGCCACATAGATATGGTGGTGGTGGGTCCTGAAGATCCGTTGGTAAAAGGAATCTACGATGACTTGAAAGCCTACAGCCGCACTGCCCACATCCCCGTGATTGGTCCCTCCAAGGCTGGGGCTGTACTTGAGGGGAGCAAGGACTTTGCCAAGGCATTCATGATGCGCCACAACATTCCCACTGCAAAATACCGCACTTTCAGTGGAGAGAAACTGCAAGAGGGACTGGATTTTCTGGATACGTTGCAGCCCCCCTACGTGCTCAAGGCCGATGGATTATGTGCCGGCAAGGGCGTACTGATTCTGCCCACGCTGGAGGAAGCCAAGAAGGAACTGAAAGAGATGCTCGGCGGAATGTTCGGCAATGCCTCGTCACAGGTGGTGATTGAGGAGTTTCTGAGCGGCATCGAGTGCTCGGTATTCGTGCTCACTGACGGCAAGAACTACAAGATACTGCCCGAAGCCAAGGACTACAAGCGTATCGGCGAGGGTGATACAGGACTGAACACCGGTGGTATGGGCAGCGTGACCCCTGTGCCCTTTGCCACCAAGGAGTGGATGGACAAAGTGGAGCAACGCATCATCAAGCCCACTGTGGATGGGCTGGCTGCCGAGGGTATCACCTACAAGGGCTTCATATTTTTCGGACTCATCAACGTGAAGGGAGAGCCCATGGTGATAGAATACAACTGCCGTATGGGTGACCCTGAGACCGAGAGCGTGATGCTACGCCTGAAGAGCGACCTTGTGGATTTGCTGGAAGGTGTGGCACAGGGCAACCTTGACGAGCGAGAGATTGTGTATGACGACCGTTCTGCCGTATGCGTGATGCTGGTGAGCGGAGGTTATCCCCAAGCCTATGCCAAGGGCTACCCCATTACAGGCATCGACAGCGTAGAGGGAAGCATCGTGTTCCATGCAGGCACCGCCATAAAAGAAGGCAATATAGTGACCAACGGCGGACGCGTAATTGCCGTAAGTTCCTACGGGAAAGACAAGGAAGAGGCACTGCAGAAGTCATTTGAGGAGGCACAGAAGATACAGTTCACCGACAAATACTTCAGAAAGGACATCGGCAAAGACCTCTGACAACAAGATGCAAAAGCGACTGCAAAACCATATATCCGAAAGCCGTACTGCACTGCCCGTCATGGCAGGGTACGGTTTTTTGGTGTGGATAGCAGGCGGTCTGATAGCCGACAACAGATGGCTTCAGTTTGCTTTTTTTGCCCTTGCCTCCTATCTCATGGTGGAACTCAACAACCGTTTTGCACTCATCCGCATCTACAGCCGCATGGTATCGTGTTCATTCATCATGCTGGGCACATCGGCACTCTTCTTGTTTGATTCGTTCAGCGAAACAGTTACCATGTTCTGTATGGTGGTGGTTTTTCTCGGTCTTTTCAAGACTTACCAGAATCCCCTTGCCACCTCCGAAACCTATGTGTTGTCGCTGGCTCTGGGCATCAACTCCGTGCTGTCGGTACACGTGCTGTGGTTTGTCCCCCTGATATGGCTGCTGACGCTCTCAGTACTGCAGTCATTCAGCGCAAGGACATGGGGGGCTTCCTTATTGGGATTGCTCACGCCCTACTGGTTCCTGACACCACTGCACCTGTATCGCGAGGACATATCACCCCTTGTGGCTCACTTTGAGCAGTTGGCATCATTCCATACATGGTGGGAGTACAGCTGTATAGACCTTTCCCATCTGCTTTTTTTCGCCTTGCTCTGCTTGCTATCCTCCATCGGCATCTTTCACATCTGGCATACAGGCTATAATGACAAGATACGCACCAGGCAGTACTACACCTGTTTTTCCATTACCAACATCTACGTATTTGTGCTGATTGCATTGCAGCCTCAACTGTATCATGCTCTCATCCATGCTGCCATCATCGGCACCTCGGTGCATATCGCCCATTTCATTGCACTCACCAACAGCAAGATTACCAATCTAATGTTCTGTGCGATTATCGTTGTCGTTCTCTCACTCACTGCTTTCAATCTATGGATTTCATCATCAATCTTCTGATAGACTACGGCTACATGGGCATGCTGCTGGCAGCATTTCTGGCCGGCAGTTTCTTCCCCTTCAGCAGCGAGGCAGTGATGATAGGACTGATGGCAGCCGGACTTTCCCCCACCCCGCTCTGCATCTATGCCACCGCAGGCAATGTGTTGGGCGGCATGTTCAACTACGGAGTGGGACGCATGGGCAAACTGGAATGGGTGGAGAAATACCTTCACGTGAAAAAGAAAGACCTGGACCGTGCCGAGCGCTTCATGGGAGGACATGGTGCCTGGATGGGCTTCTTCGGGTTTGTACCGCTGCTGGGAAGTGCCATCACCATCATGCTGGGCTTTATGCGTGCCAATCTGCTCATCTCGTTTGTGAGTATCACCATCGGCAAAGCCCTGCGCTACATCATTCTGGCATATGGAATGGGACTGATAATCCCATAAATATGCGTTAAAAGAGATTGAAAAAATCGGATATATAATGAATAATTCGTAACTTTGCAGACCGTAATCTTCACCTGCTCGATACAGTTGCAGTTGGAAATGCCAACAAACAAAGGCTACAAGAACGAAGAAACACAATAAAACAACAGACATACAAATGAAATCGTTTAGAATTGTAGATAACGCGCTGGGCTGGCTGACTTTCTTCATCGCCGCTTTCGTGTATTGCTCTACTATCGAACCAACAGCCAGTTTCTGGGACTGTCCCGAGTTCATTACCACAGGTTACAAACTGGAAATAGGGCATCCGCCCGGAGCTCCGTTCTTCATGCTTACAGCCAATCTGTTCTCTCAGTTCGTAAGTGATGCTTCACAGGTGGCGCGTATGGTAAACGTCATGAGCGCGCTCCTTTCGGCAGCCACCATCCTGTTCTTGTTCTGGAGCATCTCACATCTCACGCGCAAACTCATCACCAACCGTACCGATGAATTGTCATGGGGAAAGATTATCACCATCGAGGCATCCGCTTTCGTAGGTTCCTTGATATACACTTTCAGCGACACTTTCTGGTTCAGTGCCGTGGAGGGCGAGGTGTATGCCTACTCCTCTGCCTTTACAGCCGTGGTATTCTGGCTGATACTCAAATGGGACGAGCACGCGGATGAGCCCCACAGCGACCGCTGGTTGGTGCTTATCATGTATATGACAGGACTATCTATAGGCGTGCATCTACTTAACCTGTTGTGTCTGCCTGCCATCGTATTGGTGTATTACTACCGCAAGTTCCCCAACAACACAGGCAATGCCGACCTGCGAGGCTCACTCATAGCACTGGGCATCTCTGTGGTTATCCTGGCTGCCGTGCTCTATGGTGTGGTGCCAGGTATCGTGCGTGTGGGTGGCTGGTTCGAACTGTTCTTTGTGAACACATTGGGAATGCCTTTCAACACCGGCGAGATTATCTACATCATCCTTTTGGTAGCTTGCATGATATGGGCCATCTATGAGACCTATCAGAGCAAGAACTTGCAGCGGGGCAACATCGCCTTTATCACCTCCATCGCCATGTTAGGTATTCCTTTTTACGGTCATGGCATTCTCTCGGTGATTATCGGCATCGTAGTGCTCGCCATACTGTGGTTCGTGCTGAGGTGGAAGATAGAAAACAAACCCCTCATCAGTGCACGCATCAAGAATACATCTCTGCTCTGCATGTTGATGTTGATGATTGGTTATTCCACTTACGCAGTCATTGTAATCCGTTCTTCTGCCAATCCGCCTATGGACCAGAACTCACCGGAAGACATTTTCACATTGGGCGAGTATCTGGGACGTGAACAGTACGGACAGCGTCCCCTGTTCTACGGGCAGGCATACACCTCACAGGTGGAACTGGAACAGAAAGGCAATGTGTGTATTCCCGTGATGAGCAAGGGAGCACCTGTATATCAGCGTAAGGAGAAGAGCAGTGCCGACGAGAAGGACTCCTACTTTGTGGTACGCACTAAGGATGAATACAAATACGCGCAAAACATGCTTTTCCCACGCATGTACAGCGGTTCTCATGCCTCACAGTACGAAAGTTGGATGGGAGGTGTGGAAGGTAACAATGTACAATATGACCGCTGTGGCGAGATGGTAACCGTGAAGGTGCCCACCCAGTTGGAGAATATCCGCTTCTTCCTTTCCTACCAGTGCAACTTCATGTATTGGAGATACTTCATGTGGAACTTTGCTGGCCGGCAAAACGACCTGCAGGGCAATGGGGAGTTGGAAAAGGGCAACTGGATTACAGGCTTCGACTGGTTTGACAACTGGCGTTTGGGAGACCAAAGTAAACTACCCGACAGCATGAAGAGCAACAAAGGTCATAATGTGTTCTACTGCCTGCCACTGCTATTGGGACTCATAGGTCTGTTCTGGCAGTCGCTGTGCAAGGGACAGAAAGGCATCCGCCAGTTCTGGGTGGTATTCTTCCTGTTCTTTATGACAGGTCTTGCCATTGTGATATATCTGAACCAGACTCCCGGCCAGCCCCGTGAGCGCGACTACGCCTATGCAGGCTCCTTCTATGCCTTCGCCATTTGGTGTGGTATCGGTGTGGCAGCCATCGTCGAGGAGTTGGTGCGCCTGTTCAAGGCAAACCGCCTTGCCATTGCAAGCATGGCGGGACTCGCCTGTCTGCTGGTTCCTATACAAATGGCATCCCAGACATGGGATGACCATGACCGCAGTGGACGATATACCTGCAGGGATTTCGGACAGAACTACCTAATGTCACTACAGGAAGAGGGAAATCCTATCATATTTACCAATGGTGACAATGACACCTTCCCCCTTTGGTACAACCAAGACACAGAAGGGGTGCGTACTGATGCGCGTGTGTGCAACCTGAGCTATCTGCAGACAGACTGGTATATTGACCAGATGAGACGTCCTGCCTATGACTCACCCTCAGTACCTATCACATGGAGCCGTCTGGAATACTGCTCAGGCACCAACGAATATGTCCGAGTGATGCCGCAGCTCAAAGATCAAATCAACAGTCTCTACCAGCTCTATCCCGAAGAGGCTAAGGATATTTTCGGTGAAGAGCCTTTCGAGCTGAGCAATGTACTGAAGATATGGGTACGCAACCAGCTGACACCCCAACAGCGCGAAGCTCTGAAAATGCTGACCAATGGTAATGAAGAAGGGATGCACGTCATACCTACCGACACCCTTTATGTGACCATCGACAAAGAGGCTGTGAAACAGAGCGGCATGATGATGGCCACCGACACCATCCCAGACCGCATGGTCATATCGCTCAAGAAAAAGGGTGTGCTATACAAAGGCGACCTAATGATGCTCGAAATGGTGGCACAATGCAACTGGAAACGCCCCATCTATGTGGCGAGTACTGTGGGTGAAGACAACTACATGAATCTGGGCAACAACTTTGTTCAGGAAGGATTGGTGAACCGCATCACCCCATTTACCACCACTATTGACGGGCGCGAGGTAGAAGGAGCCAAGAACTTTGACACTGAGCGCACCTACGACATCATGATGAATAAGTTTAAATTCGGAGGGTTGGACAAGCCAGGACTCTATCTTGACGAGACCGTAATGCGCATGTGCTACACTCACCGCCGCCTGTTCATGCAGTTGGCACTGCACCTTATCCAGGAAGGCAAGAACGACAAAGCTGCCAAGGTGCTCGCATACGCCAACAAGCATATACCCACCTACAATGTACCTGTGGATTACTATGGCGGTTCACTGGATGAGGCACGTGCATGGGCACTGTTGGGCAAGAACGAAAAGGCACTGAAAGTGCTCCGCGAATTATGGAAGAACTCCGAACAGCTCATCAATTGGTATGTGAATCTGGAGGGCAACCGCTTCGAAGGCGCAGAAATGGACATCAACAGGAACTTTTATATCATGCAGCAAATCAACGGACTGAGTGAACGACTCGATCCGAAATGGATGGAGAAGAATATACAGAGAATGAACGAACTCGCCACCCAGTTCCTCAACAAAGGTGGACAATTCATGTTCTAACAATATGATTATAGAGCAACCTGCCGTCTGGTTACGTTGGCTGTATCCACATGCCACGTGGCGAATGAATAAACACGAACGGGCCGTCTATCTCACCTTCGATGACGGTCCCATTCCCGCCGCCACGCCATTCATACTGGACACATTGGCAGAGTTTGATGTTAAAGCCACTTTTTTCATGGTGGGTGACAACGTGCGCAAATATCCTGAACTGTACCAACAGGTGGTAGATGCCGGTCATTGTATTGGCAATCATACATACAATCACATCGGAGGATTCCGCCACTCTATCAGCGACTACTGCGCCAATGCCGACAAGGCAAACGAGTTGCTACATACAAAACTGTTCAGGCCTCCCCACGGATGGATGCGACTCGACCAATATTACAGTTTGGGCAAACGCTACCGCATAGTGATGTGGGATCTCGTGACCCGCGACTACTCCAAATGGCTCACCCCGCAAGGTGTACTCAACAATGTCCGTCGCTATGCCCGCAACGGCTCTATCATTACCTTCCATGATAGCGTGAAGAGCATTGAAAAACTGCACTTTGCGCTCCCAGAGTCCATCAAGTGGCTGAAGAAACAGGGCTATGAGTTCAAGGTATTCGACAGTCAAGATGCCAACTGCAGCATCTTTACGGAGCGAAGCAACACCGCAGATACCACCCCAGGAAAATGAACGGCGGAGTATCGTTAGCGCATATTGTACAAGCGGCACTTCGTTTAGGATTCTCTGCCTGTGGCATAGCACCCGCCCACGAGGTTGCACCTGAGGTGAGCACAGCCTATCGGCGATGGATTATCAAGGGATGTCACGCTGAGATGAGTTATCTGGCGCAGCATCTTGACAAGCGATTCTCTCCTTCTCTACTGGTGCCAGGTACGCAGAGCATTGTCAGCGTGGCACTCAACTACTATCCGCCACAGCGCATTCCGGCAACAGCATACCAGATAGCCACCTATGCTCTGGGCGATGACTACCACGACGTGATGAAAGAGAAACTGCACCAGTTACAAGAGAGCATCGGCGGACTCCGCTCCTTCTGCGATACAGCGCCTGTACTGGAACGCTATTGGGCAGTGCAGGCAGGACTGGGATGGATAGGCAAAAACCATCAACTGATTATCCCAGGTGCAGGCAGTCACTTCTTTTTAGGTGAGGTATTCCTGCCCTATCCTCTTCCACAGTACAGCAAACCTGTAACCGAACGCTGCGGCACCTGCGACGCCTGTGTGCGCGCCTGTCCTGCTGCGGCGCTACAAATGGGAGATACCTATAGTTTCGATGCAGAAAAGTGCCTTTCTTATCAAACCATAGAATACAGAGGTACTACCCTCACTCCACAGGTGACAGCAAGCATGGGTAGCCGCATATACGGATGCGACTGCTGTCAAGATGCCTGTCCATGGAACCGCTTTGCCTCCCCTACGGCAGAACCGCGGCTGCAACCTCGCCCTGCTTTGCTTGCCATGACTAAGGAGGCATGGCACCAACTATCCCCCGAACAATACCGGCAACTGCTGAAAGGAAGCGCAATGAAGCGCACAAAATACGATATGCTGATGCGCAACATCCATGCTGCAACAAACAATAACGAATAATTATCTCACCAAAATGAAAACAATCTTTACCGCAACACTGCTCAGTACCATGAGCCTCTTGCCCGTGACAGCACAAATTCCCACCTCATCCATCACATGGGACGAGAAGAGTCTGATATTCGATGGAAAGCGGGTGGCACCCGTAATGGGAGAGATACACTATTCGCGACTTCCAGAAGCGGAATGGAGTGAGGAAATCGCCAAGATGAAAGATGGTGGAGTAACCATAATTGCCACCTACGTATTCTGGAACCATATCGAAGAGCGCGAAGGGATATTCGATTGGCACGGCCGCCGCAACCTGCGACTGTTTCTTGAGAAATGCAAAGAGGCGGATATTCCCGTGGTACTTCGACTGGGTCCATTCTGCCACGGAGAGGTAAGAAACGGTGGTATTCCTGACTGGATGTTTGACAAGGGTTGCAAACTGAGAGATGAGAACAAAACCTTCCTTCATTATGCCACCCTTCTGTATCGACAGATTTTCACACAGGTGCAGGGACTGCAGTGGAAAGACGGCGGACCAGTAGTGGCTGTACAGTTTGACAACGAATACCGTGGCAAGGGTTCCTATCTCATGGCACTCAAAAAGATAGCCAACAGCGTTGGCTTCGATTTACCATTCTACACGCGTACCGGATGGCCCGAGCTACGCAGTCCCGTACCTTTTGGAGAGATGCTACCCTTGTATGGCGACTATGCCGACGGTTTCTGGGACAGAAGCATACAACCCACCGCAGGCAATTATTACAAAGCATTTAATTTCAAATCGTTCCGCAGTTCCACCGCCATTGCCACCGAACAGTTGGGAGAACAGAAAGCAGAATTGGGAAAGGAGGAGAACCGGTATCCATACTTTACCTGCGAACTGGGAGGCGGCATGGCAACAGCCTACCACCGCCGTCCATTTATCTATCCAGAAGACTCTTACTCCATGGCTACAGTAAAACTGGGCAGTGGAAGCAACCTGCTGGGCTATTATATGTATCACGGTGGCACCAATCCCGATGGATACCTACACACTCTGAACGAAAACCAACGCACCAGAGGCACTAACTACAACGATATGCCTGTGAAAAACTATGATTTCCAGGCACCAATAGGTGAGTTTGGACAACTCTATCCCCACTATTTCATGCTGAGAAAACTGCATCTCTTCATGCAGGATTACGGTGAAACACTGGCAGACATGGAGTCTTCATTCCCTGCACCACAGGATATCAAGAAAGGAGATAACACGCATCTGCGATGGGCATACCGCAGCAAGGGCAACAGTGCTTTCGTGTTTGTCAATAACTATGAGCGACTGCAACAACTGACAGACAAAAAAGACATCCAGTTTGACGTATGCGGCACCATCTTCCCCACCAAGCCCATCACCATTCCTGCTGGCACTATCTGCATCTTCCCTGTCAACATTGACGGTATCCGCTACGCCACGGCACAGATTATTGCCAGCCGAGACGGACGCATCTACCTGCAGCAAATCAAGGGAATCCCCACTGAGATTGCATTGACCAATGGGAAGACACTGCGCAATCTTACTCCCAAAGGGACAAAGAAACCCGTATATAGCAACATCTACCTGTTAAACGAACACGACGCCGAACGTCTGTTCTATACAGGTAAAGAGACGCTCAACCAAGAGGTGGCGGAACTGACTTGTCAAAAGATGAGAGAAGCAAAGGCAAAACGAACAATTTCCATTGGCTGTCAGAATGTGGCGGAGGCACCTGCCGACAGCGACTTCATCCACGCTGCGGTTTATGACATCACGTTGCCCGATACAGTACAGTTACACCCCAAAAGCATGGTATGTATTGACTATCAGGGAGACTGCGCCCGACTGTATGCAGGAGAACACCTGGTGGCAGACAACTTCTACAATGGACGCCCCATGCTCTTTGGATTGTGGCGACTGAAAGAGATGGATCTCAAACCCCATAAGCTGCAACTCCGCATACTGCCGCTCCAAAAAGACATGCCCGTGTATGGTTGTGGAGACGGAGAAGGTGAAGAGGTGAAGAGAGTGACCCTGGTGCAATAACCGTTTACCCAAAAGTTCTACATCCCCATCGCTATCCGTAAAAATACTGCAATGAAAGTCATCCAGACAAAGTTATTTCTACTCATATCCCTGCTGTTCATAGGAACAGGTGGAACCAGAGCCCAGCACATAGACCTCAAGGGAACGTGGAGTTTTGACATGGGCGAGGGAAAAACCTATACAGACAATGTGATACTGCCTGGCTCCATGCTCACCAACCACAAGGGACATGATGTGAGTATCCACACGCAGTGGACAGGAAGTCTGTACGATTCCTCCTTTTACTTCAATCCCTACATGGAGAAATACAGAAGACCGGGGCAGTGCAGATTTCCATTTTTCCTCACTCCACAAAAGCATTACATCGGCAATGCGCGCTACGGCAGACAGGTATTCATCCCCAAGGAATGGAAGAAAGGAAGAATCTTTATCTCGCTCGAACGACCACATATAGAGACCTCGCTCACCATCAACGGACAATATGTTGGGAAAGACTCTTCACTGTCCGTACCTCATGTGTTTGAGATTACCAAATACGCAACGCCGGGAACAGACAACCGCATCGACATCAATATCTATAATGGCATTGAGAATGTGTGTGTGGGACAAGACTCACACAGCGTGACTGACCAGACACAAGGCAATTGGAACGGCATAGCAGGCAACATGGCTGTTTATTTCAAGCCAAGAGTATTTATCTCTAACGTGCAGATTTATCCCGACATCAAGACAATGAGCATCAAAGTGGAATATACCATTGATGGCGGTGGTGACAAGTGTGTCGTGAGCGCAGGAACAGAAGAGGGCAAATGGAAGCACCATACACTGAAAAGGAACGACAAAGGCACCTACGACATGCTTCTTCCGCTCAGCAAAGATACCAAGTTATGGGATGAGTTCTCACCCAACCTATACACACTGAAAAGTGCCTTCAACGGGGATACCGTATGCACCACCTTCGGCATGAGAGAAATTGCCATCAAGGGCAGACAGTTCTACATCAACGGCAGGAAACTGTGGCTCAGGGGAACGGTGGAAAACTGCTGTTTCCCACTCACAGGCTATCCTCCCACAGACGAACAGCACTGGACACATATCTTCGAGAAATGCAAGCAATATGGCATTAACCACGTGCGGTTCCACTCCTACTGTCCTCCCGAGGCCGCCTTTGCAGCAGCAGACAAGGTAGGTATCTATCTGCAACCCGAAGGTCCCTCATGGCCCAACCACGGAGTGAAACTGAAACGGGGAATGAGCATCGACCGCTATCTGCTGGAAGAGACGGAACGCATGGTAAGGGAATACGGCAATCACCCTTCATTCTGTATGCTCGCCGCAGGCAACGAGCCTGCCGGTGATTGGGTGGCATGGTGCAGAGAGTTTGTGGATTACTGGCACGCTACCGGTGACACCCGACGCGTATATTGCGGTGCATCGGTAGGAGGTGGATGGGCATGGGACGGCAACAGCGATTATCACGTCAAGGGAGGAGCACGCGGACTCGATTGGGACCGCAATCAGCCACAGTCAGTAGATGACTATTATGCACAACTGCTACTGCCAAGAAACTTCAAAGCCAATGGGGTACCACCGCATCTGCTTACCACAGACACCCTCTCCAACGGAGAAACCATAGTAGTAAACAACAGTCCTATCATCGCACACGAACAGGGACAGTGGTGCGTATTTCCCAACCTGGCAGAAAGAAACCAATACACCGGTGCCTACAAAGCCGGCAACCTGGACATCTTTGCCGACCTGCTGGACACAAATGGAATGGGCGGAATGGAAAGGAAGTTCCTGATGGCAAGCGGCAACCTGCAGACCCTCTGCTACAAATATGAGATTGAACGAAACCTAAGGACAAGGGACTATGCCGGATTCCAGTTGCTCGGACTCAACGACTACAGCGGACAAGGCTCTGCCATGGTGGGATTGCTCAATGTCTTCTGGAAAGAGAAGGGCTACTGCGATGCCGACAGGTTCAGGCAATTCTGTTCGCCCCTTGTACCCCTGGCACACTTCCCGTATTTTGTATATACCCATGACGACACACTGAACGTGAAGGTGATGGCCTACAATGCCGCACGTTCTGCCCTTACCCCTGCACAGGCCACATACAGCATCGTATCGGCAGAGGGAAAGATAATGGACAAGGGCACCTTCGACCTCGCCTCGGTGGCATTGGGCAAAGACAACCTTTTGGGCTCCGTTGTATCCACACTCCGCCGCTATCCTGCACCAGGCA
>JBJEKQ010000023.1:0-56263 GCA_051878715.1 Prevotella sp. | reverse complement strand
GCCACGGTATCTGCCGATTTGATGAACGTACTTTATGCAGGCTACAACAACCCTCTGAGCGTCAGTGTACCCGGTGTGCCCCTCAACAAGGTGCAGGCTACCATGAGCGGAGGCACCCTGCAGCCCGTGGGGCCTGGACGCTATATAGCCCGTCCCACTGCGGTGGGCAAGGATGTGACCATCACTGTCACCTCCACCAATACAGGTAGGACGCAGCAGATGGGACAATACACTTTCCGGGTACGCAAGTTGCCCGACCCTACTCCCTATATCACGGTCAAGGATGAGCAGGGCAATTCCAGCAGGTTTGTCGGTGGCAACCTGACAAAGGCTGCCCTGATGGCGGCAGATGGTATTGGTGCAGCCATCGACGATGGCATCCTGGATATCGGGTTCAAGGTGTTGGAGTTTGAGACGGTATTCTATGACAACATGGGAAATGCTGTGCTGATGGCGAGTCAGGGCGACCGTTTCTCGCAGCGTCAGAAAGACACTTTCAGAAAACTGACCCGCAACCGCAGGTTCTATATATCCCGTATCACCGCAGTGGGCCCCGATGGTATCAACCGAAAACTCAATGCCACCATGGAGGTGATAGTCAAATAACTAACAAAGACCATGACAATGAAAAAATCAGTGCTTATTATGATGATGGTGTGTGCCGCCTTGGTAGCAGTGGCGCAGCCCAAAGCACGCCGGGCGCAAGCAGAGAAAAAGGCACAACAGAGTTCATCTCAACTCACCCGTCGTGCCCAGCTCATGTTTCCCACAGCGGTGGATATGCCGCAGGAAGTGGTGTGGAAACGTGATATCTATCGTGAAATCAATCTCGAAAAAGATGCCAATGCAGGACTCTATTACCCCGTGGAACCTGTAGATAAGCAGCTCAACCTGTTTACTTATATCTTTAAACTGGCACTCAACGGATATCTGCCTATCTATGAGTTTCGCTTGGATGGCAATGACGTGTTCACCGATTCTGCCAAGATAAAGATTAAGACTGTGCTCGACAACTACCATATCTTCTATGAAGAGAAAGACGGAAAATTGCGGGTAGATAACAGCGACATTCCATCGGCAGAGGTGAAGATGTATTACTTGAAGGAGAGTGCCTACTATGATCAGGCCAATTCCTCCTTCCATCGCAAGGTGCTGGCATTGTGCCCAGTGATGATGCGTGAGGATGATTTCGGTGGACAAGCTACCAAATATCCCTTGTTCTGGGTGAAGTACAGCGAACTGGAGCCCTTCCTGAGCAGGCAGACAGTGATGACCAGCAACCTGAACAATGCTGCCACCATGAGCATGGACGACTTCTTCACGCTGAACCGCTATGAAGGAAAGATATACAAGACCAACAACATGCTGGGCAAAACTTTGGCACAATATTGCAAGACAGACTCTGCCATGACCAAGGAACAGAAGCGCATAGAGGAAGAACTTGCAGCTTTTGAGCACAATCTCTTTGGCAACAAGGAGGTGAAAGACTCGCTCGACAGCATTGCCGCGCTCGACCCCAAGGTGCAGAAGCAGAAGGCAAAGGCAGCCAAGAAAAGCAGGCGTGCCACAGCCAAGTCGAGCAGCAAGAGCAGCAAGGACAGTGGCGGAGGCAGCAGTTCTGCTCGTGTCAGTGTGCGCCGTCAGCGCCATTAAATCTGTCCTGTAATAGATTGTAGCCCTCGCATTTCTCCTGTATGGTCAAAGCGAGGGCGTCAGTTTTTACAGCCATGAAATCTTTTTCTTTTAATCATTTAATAAATAAAAACAGTATGAGAAAACTTTTTACTTTAGTGCTGATGGCTGCTTTGGCAGCTGTGCCTTCCATGATGCAGGCCCAAGTGAAGTTTGGTGTGAAGGCGGGTTTGAATGTAACACAGATGAGTCTTAGTCAGGATGTAGTGAGTAAGTCTAATCAGGAAGGCTTCTTTGTTGGTCCTACTGTGAAGGTAACCCTGCCTCTTGTGGGGCTTGGTGTGGATGCCTCTGCCCTGTACGACCAGCGTGATGCCAAATTTGATGGCGAGAAAGTGTCGCAGCGTAGCATCAATGTGCCTGTCAACCTGCGCTATGGTGTAGGCCTTGGAAGTCTGGCAAGTGTTTATCTGGCAGCCGGTCCGCAGTTTGGCTTCAACATCGGTCAGAAGAACTACGGAGAAGACGGATTCAAGTTCAAGGACAGCAACTTCAGCGTAAACGTAGGAGCCGGTGTGTCGCTCATCAACCATGTGGAAGTGGGCTTTACCTACAATATCGCAGTAGGCAAGACGGGTGAACTCAGTTGGGAGGACGGTACCAAAATCAATGCCCGTGCCAACTCATGGCAGGTATCAGCCGCCTACTATTTCTAAAGGTTTCGTTTTGCAATAACATTACAAGTTTTATCAAAAGGCAGTGCAATCACTGCCTTTTTGTTATTTTTCGTCTGCAAAAGTGTTGTAATAAAAATATTTCTTTTATTTTTGCATAACGTTAGTAACATAGAGAGAGAAATGAAGCAGGTGACAGAGAAAACCATCGACCTGGATTTGATATTGAGCAGCAAGATGGGGGCAAAGGCAAAGTTTGTGCCGCGTCCTTTGGTGTCATGGCTCAAGCGAATCATTCATCAGGATGAGGTGAACCGGTATCTTTGGGACAGCAGGCATCTTTCGGGCACCGAATGGCTTGAGGAATGTGTGCGTTATTTGGATATGACGCTTCAGATAGAGGGAAAAGAAAACCTCCCTGCCAAGGATGATGGAAAACTTTACACTTTTGTCAGTAATCATCCTTTGGGAGGTGCCGACGGTGTGGCGCTTGGTTCTATCATCGGAAGGCATTATGACGGCCGTTTCCGCTATCTGGTCAACGATTTGCTGATGAACCTCCCGGGGCTGGCGCCTGTATGCATCCCTATCAACAAGACGGGAGCGCAGAGTCGGAGTTTTCCACAGATGGTGGAGGACGGTTTCAAGAGCGATAACCATATATTGATGTTTCCGGCAGGTATCTGCTCGCGTCGTATTGACGGCAAAATACAGGACGTTACCTGGAAAAAGACATTCATTACCAAGAGTGTGGAGTATCAGCGGGATGTGATACCCATTCATTTCAGCGGAAGCAACTCAGATTTTTTCTACAAGCTTGCCTCCTTTTCAGACAAGTATGTCAAGAAAATAAACATAGCCATGCTCTTTCTGGTGGACGAGATGTACAAGAATGTGCACAAGTCATTCCGGGTGACTATTGGCAAGCCTATTCCTTGGCAGACTTTTGACAAGAGCAGGAGTGCCGCAACCTGGGCACAAGATGTAAGGTCGCGTGTGTATGAACTGTAGTTTGGTTGCGTCCGTTTGCATCCGCATAAAAAGAAAGCATAATTCCTAACATCACAGAATGGAACAAGAGATTATCCGGCCTATCGACAAGGCTTTGCTGAAGAGCCAGCTTACCCCTGAGCGCCAACTGCGCATGACCAACAAGAGTCATAATGAAATTTATATTGTGGATGCCCACAATGCACCGGATGTGCTTTTAGAGATAGGCAGACTTAGGGAAATTGCCTTCCGTGAGGCTGGCGGAGGCACTGGTAAGGCTTACGACCTTGACGAGTTTGATACCAAGGCCAACTGCTATAAGCAACTCATCGTGTGGAACCCCGAGGCAGAAGAGATAATCGGAGGCTACCGCTATATCCTGGGCACTGACATAGAGGTGGGTGTCGATGGACAGCCTATCCTTGCTACCAGTCACATGTTTCACTTCTCGGAGAAGTTCATGACCGACTATATGCCGCAGACAATCGAATTGGGCAGGAGTTTTGTGTCGGTACCCTATCAGAATACCAATAAGAACGGCTCCAAGAGTCTCTTTGCACTCGACAACTTGTGGGATGGCTTGGGTGCTCTCACCGTCATCAAACCCAATGTAAAGTATTTCTTCGGAAAGATGACCATGTATCCCTCGTATATCCGCAAGGGCAGGGATATGATACTCTTCTTTCTGAAAAAGCATTTCGATGACAGGGATAACCTTATCACGCCGATGAAACCGCTGAAAATAGAGGAAGACCCCAATGAACTTGCCGCCTTGCTCTGCGGTAGTGACTTCAAGGAAGATTATGTGATACTCAACAGGGAAATACGCAAGTTAGGCTACAATATCCCGCCGCTTGTAAATGCTTATATGAGTCTCAGTCCCACCATGAAACTCTTTGGTACTGCCATCAACTATGGTTTTGGCGATGTGGAAGAGACGGGAATTCTTATTGCAGTGGATGAGATACTTGAAAACAAGCGTATGCGCCACATCGACTCGTTTATCAAGGAGCATCCCGAGGCGTTGCAGATAACGAGTGGTGCCAACAATGTGATATATAGGGATTGCAGCAACGCGTGAAGAGCCGTATGGACTGTTACCTGTTCAGGTCAGTGGACAAACGGTATGGATATACAAGCATGGAGACATTATTCAACAAGAATATGAAATACTATACACAATTGCGAAATCTGCTGATACTATGTATATGGCAGGCTTTTGTTTTTCCTGCAGATGCGCAGCAGATCAATCCTGCACTGCAGGTGACGGAAATCAAGTTGACCAACGGGCTCAAGGTATGGGTGAACCAGGATTATTCACAACCCACCGTGTTTGGTGCCGTGGTGGTGAATGCCGGTGCCATAGATTGTCCCAATACGGGTATAGCGCATTATTTTGAGCACATCATGTTCAAGGGAACTGACAGTGTAGGCACCGTTGACTATGTTGCCGAGAAGGTGTGGCTTGACAGCATTGCCCATTGCTATGGTCAGTTGGGTAAAACAACGGATGCCAGTGCCAGAGAAGAGATACAAAAGCATATCAACCAACTCAGTATCAAGGCATCAGAGTATGCTATCCCCAACGAATTCAACCGTCTGGTGACGTGCCTGGGAGGTTCCAATCTCAATGCAGCAACGTCACAGGATATTACTTTCTACCATAACAGTTTCATCCCCACTTATTTGGAACCGTGGTGCGAGTTGAACAGTCACCGTCTTATTCATCCTGTGTTCCGCCTTTTTCAGGGTGAATTGGAAACGGTATATGAGGAGAAGAACATGGGCTCTGACCGTATGTTGGGCACGGCGTTGGACACCATCATCTCCAAAATCTTTTCCGGTACGCCCTATGCCTATTCTGTCATAGGGAGCACGGAGAATCTCAAGAATCCTAACCTGGCAGACATGCAGCGTTTTTTCGAACAGTATTATGTGGCAGGCAACATGACACTGGTGCTGTGTGGTGCTGTGCCCGATGCAGAGACCATGCGCCCCATGCTGGAGCGTACCTTCGGGCGTTTGCGCCCTGGAACAGCTCCGCAGCGCAACCATGGAAGAATCCGTGATTTTGCAGGCAACACAGAGGAAATACTCTTGCCCATCCCCCTTATTAAAGGTGAGGTAATGCTCTACCATGCCCCAGGTAATTACGATGCAGACGCACCTGCTGTAGATATGGCGCTGAGCATACTGTCAAACGAGGGAGAAACCGGTCTGCTCGACTCTCTCACTAATGCCCATAAAGCCATGATGCTCACAGCACGGCGTCTCACTTTCGGCAGCACCGGTGTGTGTGCAGGTCTCATCGTGCCCAATCTTGTAGGCTCTCGCGAGAAGACAGAGGAACTGTTTGTTGAACAGGTGGAACGACTGAAAAAAGGCGATTTCACCGAGGAGACACTTCAGAAACTGAAAGTGGAACGGCACCGTTCGGTACTCACGCAGATGGAGACAATAGAGGGCAGAAGCATGATGATGATAGAGGCTCTTTCTGAAGGCAAGAACTGGAACGATGTGCTGGCATTGCAGCGGAGATACGATGAGGTGACAAAGCAGGAGGTGATGGACGCCGCCAATCGCTATCTGAATCACCGCTTCATGCGCCTGGTAAAGAAATACGGCAGCTATCCCAAAGATCAGGTGTCGCAACCCGGCTATGAGCCTGTCATTCCCAAACACCGACACTCCAGTTCCCAGTATGCTACCCGCATGATGGAACGGTATGCAGGTATGCAGGATACACTGCGCCTGGTGGATATGAAGCACGATGTGCATGCCCTGTCCATATATCCGCAGGTGACTCTTTATGTCAAGGAAAACACTGTGAACGATGTGTTTAATCTTGATCTTGTCTATCGTAAGGGAGAGCGTGAGGATGCCGTTATCGGGGTGTTGGCGAGTATGATGGACAAACTGGGCACCGACTCTCTGAGCCGTCAGGCTTTCAACCTTGCCTTGCAGCGTGTGGGGGCTACGTTGAGCACCCAGGAAACACCCGTTTCCTTCTCCATCCATCTGGAAGGCATTGACAAACAGTTCCGTGAGGCTGTGTCGTTGCTGGGGCATTTCATCTCGTCGCTTCAAGTGGATGAGGCGGCACTGCAACAGGTGAAGGATGATGCTAAATTGGCAAACAAGTCGTTTGAGAAAGACAATAACAATGTATGGAGAGCGGCTCTCGACAAGGTGCTGTTCGGCGCAGCTTCTGACTATCTGAAAGGGTTGTCCTATAAGGATGTCAAGGCTCTCAAGACCGGGGATGTGGCACAATGCTACCATCGTCTGCTTGCCAGGCATTGTGATGTGGTGTATAGCGGTACGCTCTCTGCGGCAGATGTTTGCAAGGTGGTGGAAACCGAACTTCCCTTGAAGCAGTGTGTGGAACCGGTTGTGGATAGTGAGCGCACCCTACTCACATACGCAGAACCTATAGTATATTTTTACAACTTGCCCAAGATGAGACAGACAATCGTCACCAGCTTCCAATCCATGCCTGCTGCTGCCAACGACAGACAGCGTGCGTTGCTGAGCTTATGGGGCAATTATTTTGGTGGAAGTATGAGCTCGGTGCTTTTTCAGGAGATGCGTGAGTTCCGCTCCATGTGTTATAGTGCATCCGGTTGGGAGATGCTTCCCGACTATCTGCGCCATGCCGGCAACCCTGCCGGGTATGTCACCCGTATAGGAACCCAGGGAGACAAGGTGATGGAGGTGCTTGACTTGGCAGATTCTCTGCTCAATGTACCGGAGATATCGTATCCTATTGGTGTGGATGTGGCCCGCCATGAGGCGCTCAACTCCATCAACAAGGATTATCCCACCTTCCGTGAGATAGGGAAGAGGGTGGCCCAGTGGCGTGCCAAGGGATATGAGGAGCAGCCTTCGGCACGTCTCGTGAGGATACTGCCGCAGATAACAGTTGACGATTTGAACGGTTTTATCGAAAGCAATGTAGCCAACAAACCCCGCGTCTATATTCTTGTGGGCAACAGGAAACAATGGGATATGAAGCGTCTTGCTTCATTCGGAAAACTGGTGGAACTGAAGAAGAAGGACATCGTCAAGCAATAGTTATGTTTTGATATGGGAAAGCGGTTTTGACGAAAGACTTCTCCTGTCATCCATAGCTTTCATCGCCAAGTGTGCGCTTCCCTTTATCCTTTAGTCATGATAAGCAATAGTCATTAAGGATTCTGTGATGCCAGAATATCCTTAATGACTATTGCCTGTCTTCAAAGCTTGTAGCCCAGATTTATTCTTCCTCGCTGTTCTGCTGCTCTGCAATGGAGTTCATGGCATTGCACAGTTTCCACAGAAATACCAGTGGACCAACGGCAATCAGCGTGCCCAATACGTTCCAACCCCAGAATGTTCCCACTGAGAAACCGTTGGACGGATTCAGCGCACCAATGCGACAGCAGATGTTATGCCACCAGATGAGCGGATAGATGCCCAGCGTGATTCCGGAAAGGAAGAGGGCCATCACCCAGAACGGGCAGTTGGTCTTGCCGTCGCAACGCATAACGTCGTTGCTCATTGTCGTGAACTTAACCAAGGGATAGATTCCGAGTGTGAAGAATGGAAAGACAATAAACTTCCAAAAAGAGTAGGTGTTCTGTACTTTTAAACTGTTGTTTTGCATTTGATAAATAATTTAAAGGTTAATAAAAAGGGTAAATTCATATAAGGTTACTATTACTGTAAATGCCGATTGAATATTTCACCGAGCTAAAGGGTTGAAAGTATAGAATGCTGCAACGATGTTTGGTATGGTGCATAAGACCACATAGCAGGGACGTAGGACTCTTATGTCCACAGCTCTGTAATAAACATCGGAGTCTCGTCCTTCCCTTTCTTGAAACCGCAGTGCTCGTAGAAGCCGCACTCCTTGTCGTATGCTATAAGGACAATACGTAGGTAGTCCTTGTATTTCTCCTTCGTCCTTTCCAGCAGAATTTTTCCGATGCCTCTTCCCTGATAGTCAGGTCTGACAAGCAGATAATGAATGTATGCCGTCATGATACCGTCATCCATTGCGCTGACAAGTCCGACGATTCTATCTCCATCCCATGCAGTGAACACCGTTGCGTAGTTCCTCATGGCAACGGAGAGCTTGTCGGGATAATGGCCTGACGACCATTCCACGGAGAGAAACAATTCCTCCAGCTGGGCACTGGTAAGTGTTCGTTCCTTTCCATGTATTGTAATACCGCTTTTGGAATACATTTTATGAACATTATTCACCTGTTCTGTCTTCATCTTTTTGAGTTATGTTTGTATTTTTGTGCTTTTTCTACTGATTATAGTGATTTCTCTATGTTTATTTTCCCTATGAGAGCTATTGGAAAGAACCTCTATTTTCATGGGACAATGGTGATATGACAATTGGAAAGTGTTTGATAACTGTTGCTTTCTTGAAATTGAGGGTTAAACGATGGGCAGGCTGATGCCGCTAAGTTTCTGATATACGTCCAGAGCATACACGTCAGTCATGCCACTGATGTAGTCAATGACAGCCATGAGGCGTGTCTCCAAATCCGGATTGTCTATATGGTACTGGCTCGACACACGTCCTATGAGCTGTTGAGAGTAGTAGCGTTCAGGGTGTAGCACTGCCTCTGTCATCTGTTGCATCAGTGTGTCCATGATGCGGTAACCCGACAGTTCCACGTCCAGTACAAGTTTGCTGCGGTATATACGCTGGTTCGACAGGTTGGCACAGTACCTGTAAGCATCACGTTGTATGGGGTGCATTACCTCTGTAAGACTTTTGTCAAAGGTGCCGTTCAGTATTTCCTCTTCATGTTCTACAAAGGCCTTCACACATTCGTTTTCCAGTTTGCCTATTACACAGGCCCTCATATACACGATTTTCTCGTTGTTGTCGGTCAGCCTTTCATCTTCGATGCGTTTCAGAATATTTTTTTTTGTGTCTTCGTCAAAGAAGTTGAGCAGCAAATCGGCGGTTTCATCGAAGGAAAGTATCTTCAGCTTGTGCGAATCCTCTATGTCCATCACTTCATAGCAGATGTCATCGGCAGCCTCCACCAAAAATACCAAAGGATGTCTCACGTATTTCACTGGTTGTCCGTACTCGGAAATTCTGATGATACCCATCTCCTCAGCGATACGCTCGTAATACTCCTGTTCGCTGAAGAAGAATCCGAACTTCCCCTTTTTCCCCGAAAGCATCGATGAAAACGGATATTTTACAATGCTTGCCAGAGTTGTATAGGTCATTACGAAGCCACCGTTACGTCTTCCCTTATACTGGTGGGTCAGCAATCTGAAGGCATTGGCGTTACCCTCAAAGTGGGTGATGTCGCTCCAAAACTCTTCGCTCACCATATCCTTAAGCCGGCTTCCAGCCCCTTCGGTAAAGAAGGTCTGGATGGCTTTCTCTCCCGAATGCCCGAATGGAGGGTTGCCCATGTCGTGTGCCAGGCACGCTGTAGCTACTATCTGTCCTATCTGTGTTATCAGCGAGTTGCCTAATTCCGGGTGGCGTTCTGTCAGCTCCCTTGCCACATCATTGCCCAACGACATGCCTACGCTTGCCACCTCCAAACTGTGTGTCAGTCGGTTGTGTACAAAAACACTGCCCGGCAGGGGGAATACCTGTGTCTTGTTCTGTAGCCGTCTGAATGGGGCAGAGAATATCAGTCGGTCATAGTCGCGTTTGAATTCTGTCCTCCCGTCATATCTCTCCAGGTGTCTCAGTTCCTGTCCCAGTCGTTTGTATGTAATCAGTTGTTGCCAGTTCATCATGTCTGTCAGGGATAATGTGTTGTAGGTGAGTTGTCAGGTTCCGTATGGAATCTGTTGACAAATTTACTCCTTTTTCCCCATTAACTGTAAAAAATGGATAATTATTTCTCATGGAAACGGAATAATGATTAACTTTGCAACACTAACATACAGAATTATGCAGATAAAAGTGATAAACCGTGGGCGCCAACCGCTGCCTGCGTATGCCACCGAGCAGAGTGCAGGCATGGACTTGCGTGCCAATATTGACGCTCCTCTCACGTTGCGTCCTTTGGAACGCAAGCTGGTGGGTACAGGACTCCATATCGCCTTGCCTCAGGGTTATGAGGCGCAAATCCGCCCGCGTAGCGGTTTGGCATTGAAGCATGGCATCACTGTTCTCAACTCTCCCGGTACCGTCGATGCCGACTACCGGGGGGAGATTATGGTGCTTCTGGTCAATCTTTCCGACGCAGATTTTGTGATAAACGAGGGTGAACGTATCGCTCAAATGGTGATAGCACGCCATGAACAGGCAGTCTTTGAACTTGTGGACTCTTTGGACGAGACCGGACGGGGTGCTGGAGGTTATGGTCATACTGGTGTAAAATAATCCGTTTCATCGATGATTCTTAGGTGTATTGGTGCAGTGCTTCTTCTCTTTACCCTTCCTTTGCAGGCGCAGGAAAGGGTTAGGGACAGTTTGTATGTACATACCTTTCTTGAAGCTATGATGGAGCGGGTCAAGGGCAACGATGAAGCTGCGTTCGATTCGCTGCTCCATTGTGTGGACATTGACTCTACCAGAGCAGAAGCGCATTTTTTTCTCGGACCGTATTACTACAAAAGGGGCGAGCGTGGCAAGGCACTGAAAAGCTACATCCGTGCTGTAGAACTGGATTCTACTTGTGTGGATTATATCGAAACGCTCTCGTCTGCCTATTACGATGCGCTGCAATACGATAATGCCATTGCCACGGCGGAACAGTTGCTGCAGCTGGACAACCAGCGGGAGGATGTGCTGAATGTGCTGATTAAGATGTACGACCGTGCCGGCAGGTTTTCTGATTGCGTAAGATGTCTCAACCGGATAGAGGAACTGGAGGGTAAGTCGGAGCAGATTGTTGTGGCAAAGAGCTATTATTTCTCTGAGATGGGCGACACCGTTGCTTCGCTGCGCGAACTGCACAACCTGTGTACCGACTATCCCGGGGAGATGAAATACAAGTGTACCTATGCTTCTTCCTTGCTTGCAGCAGGACAGGCAGACAGTGCCTTGTCGGTTTATCGCGAGGTGATGGCGGAAGACCCTCAGAACGTGGATGCCTCGATGTTCATGCGAGAGTATTATAAGGAGCAGGGCATGGAGCGGCAGGCAGACAGTGTTGCCATGCAGTTGCTCTTGGGCAAGAAGGTGGAATGGGATGCCAAGGCAGCGGTACTCAGGGATATTATCTTGTGCAACGAGCGCAATGGCGGCGGCACGCGTAAGGTGCTTGACGTGTTCGAACAGGTGTTGCAGCAACCTCAGCAAGATGCCAACATGGCATATCTCTGTGCCCTATACATGGACAAGAATAATATGAATCACGACAGCATCGGCATGGTGTTGCACAAGGTGATACAGATAGAACCTGATAATTTTGCAGCCCGTATGCACCTGTTGGCATACGCCTGGGAACGGGACGATATGGACAGTGTGGTAGTGTTGTGTAGCGAAGCCCGCAAATACGATCCTGCCCAATTGCCGTTCTATTATTACCAGGGTATGGCATACTACCGGCGCGACCGCGAACAGGATGCACTTGCCACCTTCCGAAAAGGTATTGAGTACGTGGATGAGGCGAACGACTCTTCCTTGGTGGCAGATTTCTATATGATAATGGGTGACCTGTTGTACAAAACGGGCGATTCCAACGCAGCCTTTGCCTCCTACGACTCGTGCCTGCAATGGAACTCTGCCGAGGTGGGCTGTCTCAATAACTATGCCTACTTCCTGAGTCTGGAGAACAAACGCTTGGATGAGGCGGAACAGATGAGCCACACTGCTATCATGGCAGAACCTCGCAATGCCACCTATCTTGACACCTATGCGTGGGTACTCTTTAAACTCGGACGCTATGACGAGGCGAAGGAATACATCGATAGGGCATTGCAGAATGACAGTGTGCCCGGAGAAGACATTCTGGAACATGCCGGAGATATCTATGCTATGGTTGGCGACATTACCCGTGCGCTGGAGTATTGGCAGAAGGCGGCGGAAACGGCACCCGACTTCAATGTGGTGCTCCGTAAGAAGATAAAGAAAAAGAAGTATATCAAGAAGTAATCCTATCATTCCCGGTGTGATGACATTCCGGGGAGAAACATCAGTAATATCATAAAGACATGAGAATATCGTTAGTAGCCAAACTGGCTTTGCTGGTACTGCCCTTGATGATGGGCGCCTGCAAATCTTCCAAATCGTTGCAGAAGGATGTGGTAACCGCACCTGTAAGCACCACCACAGGACAAGAGAGACTGGAAAAATTGAATCAGAACAAACTGTCGCAGCAGTTTCTTACTTCCAAAATCAAGTTCAAGGCTGTGATGGGCAACCACGATGTGGCGCTCACCGGCAATCTGAAGATGAAGCGTAATGATGTGATCCGCCTTCAACTCATGGCTTTCGGCTTTGTTGAGGCTGCCCGTCTGGAATTTACTCCCGAGTATGTTCTCATCGTGGACCGCATGAACAAGCAGTATCTCAAAGTGCCCTATAACTACATTGATTTCTTGCGTAATAGCGGCATCAACTTCTATACCCTTCAGGCATTGTTCTGGAACGAGCTTTTTGTGCCGGGAGAGAAGGGTATCGAGAATGGTCAACTTGGTCAGTATTCCACCTCTACCGTGGACGACCAGTTGGTGGTGGCATTGGAGCGTGAACCAATGTCGTATAAGTGGCTTGCCGACAAGGATGCCTCGCACATCAAGATGGCAAATATCCTTTATACCGACAAGTACAGAGGCAATTCGCAACTCAACTGGGACTATCAGAATTTTGAAACCAGTAATGGACTCGCTTTTCCCATGAAGCAAATTGTGCGTCTGCTGTTGCCTAAGACTACGGTAGAGATTACGCTTACTCTCAATTATCTGGGCAAGGATGAAGACTGGGAAACACGTACCACCCTGTCGGACAAATATCGCCAGGTGATGCTCGACGATTTGATGCGTCGCATCCTTTCCATGTAGTGATGTCCTGATTTCGCGATGAAACCGATGGAAACTGGAGGTTAGGAACTGGGAGAGAGCATGAAAGTACGTGTTTGGTTGTTGCTTCTGATGGCGATGCTCGTTGCTGTACCTGGGGTGTCGCAACAGCAGCGGTCGCGCAATGCCGCCACTAAAGTGCAGAGCAAGAAGTCTTCAGCACAGCAGAAGACTTCTACCCGCAAACGTACAACCAAAAAGGCTTCTGCCTCTCAAAAAACTGCCAAGCAACCTACATCCTCCTCCATCAAGGGACTGAAGAGCCAAAGTGCGCAAATCAAAAAGAACATCAGGGAACAGGAGCAAAAATTGCGCACCAATGAGCGTAATGTGAAACAGAGACTACAGAACTTGATGGTCATCAATTCTGAGATAGTGGATAAGAAGCGTACTATCGACACCATTCGCAAGGACATAAACGAACTGGACGGAAACATTCTGCTTCTCAACAAACGTATTGAACGATTGGAAGCCGAATTGGCTGACCGCAAGGAGAAGTATGTGAAGTCAATGCGTTACATGCACCGCAATCGTTCTATACAGAGTCAGCTGATGTTCATCTTCAGTGCGCAGAATTTTACCCGGATGTACCGCCGTCTGCGCTTTACCCGCGAGTATGCAGCCTTCCAGCGCTCTCAGGGCGAGATGGTAAAGGCGAAGAGGGCGCAGGTGCAGGAACAGCGGGAGGAACTGAAGGCTGCAAAGCAACGGAAGAACGTGCTGCTCAATCGTGGTATTGTAGAGCACAAGAGTCTTGAGGGGAAGCAGGTGGAACAGGAGAAAGTGGTCAAGACACTGCAAAATCAACAGAAAACCATACAGCGTATCATTGACGAACAGCGCAAGAAACAAGCGGCCATTGACGCTGAAATTGACCGTTTGGTGGCTATAGAGATAGAAAAAGCGCGTAAGCGTGCCGAAGAGGAAGCCCGTCAACGGGCCTTGGCAGAGGAGGCTGCACGTAGGCGTGCAGAGGAAGCCCGTCGCAAGGCTGCCGATGAGGTGTCAAAGAAACCGGAATCTTCCGCTTCTTCCGACAGAAAGAGAGGGGGTAAAACAGAAGCCTCTTCCAAACCCTTACAGTTTCTCACTGCCGAGGACCAGCGTATCAGTGGCAGTTTCGCCAGCAACAAGGGACGTCTGCCTATCCCTGTCACAGGTGGTTATCGCATTGTGAGCCGCTACGGTCAGTACAATGTGGAGGGTTTGAAGAATGTGAGACTGGACAATAAGGGCATCAACATCCAGGCAACTCCCGGAGCGCAGGTGCGTAGCATCTTTGACGGTGAGGTAAGTGCTGTGTTCAATGCCGGCGGTTCTTCCGGAGTGATGATACGTCACGGCAGCTATATATCCGTGTATTGTAACCTTGGCAGCGTCTTTGTCCGCCGCGGACAGAAGGTTTCTACCCGTCAGTCTATCGGTACGTTGGGTCCGGACAATGTGTTGCAGTTCCAACTAAGAAAAGAAAAAGCCAAGATCAATCCTGAGTTGTGGTTAGGCAGATGATATTCCATCATCACATGTCAAATAACGTGTTTCTGTGGTACAAATAAGTGGAATGTCCCCAATAAAAGCCAAAATATTGTTGTATCATAACATTGGTTTACAAAAAAATACTATCTTTGTGACGGATTTTCCAAAGAATTGATAACGATAAAAATGTGTTATATGAAAAAGTATTTGTTTCTTTTGCTCACAATGATGAGTCTTTCCTGTTATGCACAGGACAAATTGGTATTCCACAATGGAACGATTGCGGAAGGTAAGGTAACGGAAGCGAGTGACAAACTCGTCAGATTTATCTATAAAGGCGAGGATGTTGTGAATACCATCAGCAAGAGTTCACTTGCCGAAGTGCGTTACGAAAGCGGACGTGTTCAGCAAATGTCGCAGAAAGTGGAGATTAAGTCGGCTTCTGACTGGGAGAAAGTACGTGTGGTGTATGACAAGGAAGAAGTGCTGGGGCTGAAGTCTCTCGGTCAGGTAGAGAAGCACTCCACCGGTACATGGTCGTTCTCCATTACGGCTGGTCATTTCAGTGAAAAAACCTTGAAGAAGATTCGTCAAGAGGCTGCAAAGCGTGGCGGATGCATCGTTCTTGTTCTTACACAGCAGAGTCAGTCAGGCGGTCTGCTGCAGGATGGACATGCTTCGATGACAGGCGAGATATATACCTACTGATTGTTTATTTCTTTTCAAAAAAATCCATTCCATCGAGCAATCTCAGATAGGTATCCAGTGCACTCTCCAGCTCGCTCAGGCAGATGTATTCGTCTGCCGAGTGCGAGCGTGCCGAATCTCCAGGACCCAGTTTGAGTGAGGGGAACGGCATCAATGCCTGATCTGACAACGTGGGCGACCCGAACGGCGTCAAGCCCATGCTGATGCAACGCTTTATCAGCGGATGAGAAGCTGGGATGGACGATGGATTCAGGCGAAATGAACGTGCTTTGAGTTCGCTCTTGGTGTGCTTGTCAATAAAACCAAACACTTCTTCGTTAGTATATAGTTCGTTGGTGCGCACGTCGATGATGAAGTGGCAGTCATCGGGTACCACGTTGTGCTGAGTGCCGCTATGTATTACAGTAACACTTACCTTGGTCTCCCCCAGCAGATTGCTGACACGCTCGAACCGGTAGTCGCGCAGCCACAGCAGGTCGTCCAGTGCCTCATAAATGGCATTGACGCCTTCGTTGCGTGCGGCGTGCCCTGACTTGCCGTGGGCATGGCCGTCAATCACCATCAGTCCCCTTTCGGCAATGGCAGGCTGCATTCCTGTAGGCTCGCCCACTATTGCCACTGTGACGGGTGGAAGCATGGGCAATACGCTGCTGATACCGCCCATACCGCTTACCTCCTCTTCTGCCGAAGCCAAAAATACCAGATTATATGAGCGTTTGTCCCGCGGTTGAGAGGTGATGATGCGGAATACCTGTAATAGCGTCACCAGTCCGGCACCGTCGTCGTTGCTGCCGATGCCATAAAGTTTTTCGTCCTCTATCTGCGGTATATAGGGGTTTCTCATCCAGCTTTCCACCGGTTTTACCGTGTCGATGTGGGCGTTGAGCAACAGTGTGGGGCGTTTGTCGGAATAGTCGTTCTCTATGACCCACAGGTTATTTCCCTCGCGCCGTGGGTGCAATCCGCAATTTGTCATGTAGTCCTGGAGAGCATCAGTAGCCATCTTTTCACCCCTGCTGGTGCGAGGAATGGCAATCAGGGTCTTGAGCAGTTGGATGCTTTCGTCAATGTATGGTTTCATGGTTGTACAACATGGTGTTAAGGTTAAGTATGAAACTCCCATGCGCAAAGGTACAAAAATGGGTGATAAACCCGCTATTTCTTGTGTAAAAGTTTTGCCATTTGTTAATTTTGCCGTATTTTTGCATGATATAGGGGTGGAACGGTAATCGTTTTTCATGAAAACCTCTTAGAAAGGGATGCGGCAAGATACGCTTTACACAATCTTTCAAAATAGAATCTCTATGCAGACATCAAGTCATCTTTCCGTTTTGGTACAGAAAAGGGCAGCCCAATATGGTGATCGCGAAGCCCTTATCTACAAGGATTTTGGCGGCGACAGGTGGAAGTCATACTCCTGGAACCGTTTCGCGGCTACGGTGAAGACGGTGTCCAATGCGTTGCTCAATCTGGGTGTGCAGGTGCAGGAAAATGTAGGCGTGTTTTCGCAGAACTGTAAGGAATACCTTTTCTGTGACTACGGGGCATGGGGCATCCGTGCAGTGACTATCCCGTTCTATGCTACCTGCAGCGAACAACAGATAGAGTTCATGATCAACGATGCCAGGGTGAGGGTGCTTTTCGTGGGCGAACAGGAACAGTACGAGAAAGCCCATAGGGTGCGTACTCTCTGTCCTACTCTGGAGCGTATCGTGGTGTTCGACCGTACCGTAAGTCTTAATGCCGACGACCGCAACAGCCTTTATTTCGACGATTTCTTGAAAATGGGTGAGGGACTGCCCCGTCAGTCGGAAGTGAACCTGCGATATAAGGAAGCCAACGGCACCGACCTTGCCAACATACTCTACACAAGTGGTACCACGGGAAACAGTAAGGGCGTGAAGCTTTCCCATGGGCAGTACATGGCTGCTCTGGATGCCAATCTGAAGTGTGTCAGGGTGAGCGAAAAAGACCGAATACTCAACTTCCTGCCCTTTGCTCATATCTTTGAGAAGGCATGGGCAGTTCTGGGCGTTACAGTGGGTGCCACCCTGATAGTCAATACCGATCCGCGTGAGGTGCAGAAGTCCATGCGTGAGACCCATCCCACCAGCATGTGTGCTGTGCCCCGATTCTGGGAGAAGGTGCTCATCGGCGTAGAGCAGAAGATGGAGGGCTACAGCAGTGTGATGCGTCGCGTATTTCACAACGCCCTTGCCATCGGTCGCAGACATAACGTGGAGTATGTGAGCAGGGGAAAGAAGCCTTCTCCGCTGCTCCATTTGCAGTATGAGATGGTCAACAAAACCATATTCAGTCTTATCCGCAAGGAACTGGGACTGGAGAATGCTAACATTTTCCCCACGGCAGGTGCCACTGTGTCGCCCCATGTGGAAGAGTTTGTGCACAGCATCGGTCTTGACATGGTGGTAGGTTACGGGCTCACTGAGAGTCTTGCCACCGTAAGTTGCGATCACCTGGACAAGGCATACAGCATGGGTTCGGTGGGACGACCCATCGACTGCATAGAAATCAAAATCAGCGAAGAGGGCGAAGTGCTGCTCAAAGGGCCTACCATTACCCCCGGCTACTACAACCGTGACGACCTCACAGCCGCCGCTTTCGATGAAGAGGGCTTCTTCCGCACGGGAGATGCCGGCTATATGAAAAACGGAGAACTCTATCTTACCGACCGTATCAAGGATTTGTTCAAGACCTCCAACGGCAAGTATATTGCGCCGCAGATGATAGAGTCGAAACTGTTGGTGGACAGGTATATTGACCAGATAGCCATCATCGCTGACGAGCGCAAGTTTGTATCTGCGCTTATTGTCCCCGACTATGCTCTGCTGGAAGAGTATGCTCGCTCGCACAGCATTGCCTTTGAGAATCGTGGTCAGCTCTGTGCAGACGAGCGTATCTACCGCATGATGATGGACCGTATCGCCACCATTCAGCAGCAGCTGGCACATTACGAACAGGTGAAGCGTTTTACCCTGATACCGCGCCCCTTTACCATGGCAGACGGAGAACTGACCAACACCCTGAAACTGAAGCGGCAGGTGATTTGCCGCAATTTCAGTGAAGAGATTGAAAAGATGTACGAGGAATAATAACCCCGCAAAAGGATTATAAGCATTATATGATTACGCAAGATCAACTGAAGAACGTGCAGGAACGCACCGAAGCACTGCATCGCTATTTGGAAATCGACAAAAAGAAGATAGAATTTGAAGAGGAAGACCTGCGTACCCAGGCCCCCGATTTTTGGGAAGACCCCAAGCGGGCAGAGGAGCAGATGAAGAAAGTGAAGGGCATCAAGAAGTGGATTGACGGCTATCAGGAGGTCAAGTCGCTGGCAGATGAGCTGCAGTTGGCATTTGATTTCTATAAGGAGGAAATGGTCACCGAAGAGGAGGTGGATGAGGATTATGCCAAAGCCATCGAGGCTATTGAGGGACTGGAGTTGCGCAATATGTTGCGCCAGAAAGAAGACCCCATGGACTGTGTGCTCAAGATAAATAGTGGTGCTGGCGGAACCGAGAGTCAGGACTGGGCGTCGATGTTGATGCGCATGTACCAACGGTGGGCAGAGGCGCATGGACATAAGGTGACTATCAGCAACCTGCAGGATGGTGATGAGGCAGGCATCAAGAGTGTCACCATGGAGATAGAGGGTGGCGAATATGCCTACGGCTATCTGAAGAGCGAGAACGGCGTGCACCGCTTGGTCAGGGTGTCACCTTTCAATGCGCAGGGCAAGCGTATGACGAGTTTTGCCAGTGTTTTCGTGTCTCCTCTGGTGGATGACACCATTGAGGTGTATGTAGATCCTGCCCGGGTAAGTTGGGACCTCTTCCGAAGTGGCGGTGCCGGTGGACAGAATGTGAATAAGGTTGAGACCGGCGTGCGACTGAGATACCAGTACGTGGATCCTGATACCGGAGAGGAAGAGGAGATATTGATTGAAAACACGGAGAGCCGCAAGCAGCTTGAGAACCGCAACAACGCCATGCGACTGCTCAAATCGCAACTCTACGACAGGGCGATGAAGAAGCGTCTGGAAGCGCAGGCCAAGATAGAGGCAGGCAAGAAAAAGATAGAGTGGGGTAGTCAGATACGTAGTTATGTCTTCGACGACCGCCGCGTGAAAGACCACCGCACCAACTTTCAGACTTCTGACGTGGACGGTGTGATGGACGGAAAAATCGATGGTTTCATCAAGGCTTATCTGATGGAATTCCCTGTCAATGACGAGGAGTGATTTTCCTTGTTCCGAGGGGGATACGAAGAAAGAATTATAATAATAAAAAACCTAAAAAACGTATATTATGAAAAAGAAAGTAAGTGTTCGTCAGGCGCAGAAGGACGCGCGCCAGGAGAAAGAAGGGAAGAAGGTAGTGGAATGGATATTCGGCATTCTGGTGGTGCTCGCCATCCTCTATGTGGTCTATACAGTATATATCATGCAGTGATGAGGGCAGGCTTCGGTGCCTGCCTTTTTTGTGCGTATCAGCCTTTTTTTATCTGTATCAATACTATAGACAACAATGGATGGACTGGAGATAGAACGCAAGTTCCTTGTGGTGGGTGATGACTACAAGCAGATGGCTTACGCCCATAGCCGTATCAAGCAAGGCTATATCTGTTGCAGCGGAGGTAGAAGTGTGAGGGTGCGCCTGCGTGGCGACAAGGCATACCTCACCATCAAGGGGGCTTCTGATAGCAAGGGTATGAGCAGGTATGAGTTTGAAAAGGAGATTACCGTGGATGAGGCTACCCACCTGTTCCGTCTCTGCGAACCCGGCATTATCGACAAGACCCGCTATTTGGTGAAAAGCGGCAGCCACGTGTTCGAGGTGGATGAGTTCTATGGCGACAACCAGGGACTGGTGATGGCAGAGGTGGAACTGCATGATGAGGAAGAAGCTTTTGTAAAGCCCCATTTCATCGGTAAGGAAGTTACCGGCGACCGTCGCTATTACAATGGTCATCTGCGGCTTTATCCCTATTGCCGGTGGACAGATACCGAGTAACTATTTTGCCCGCTGTCGCAGCCAGAAGGCAACCCAAGGCATTGGCGATGAAATCCTCCCAGTCACCGCTGCGTCTGCCTTGCGTGCAGTAGGCCTGCAGCAGTTCTATGCCTCCGCTCATCAGCAGGGGAAGCAGCCCGCACCACAGAGCCAGCCATTTGCAGGCAATGCCGCGTCGGCAGTGGAACCAGTGCTCCAACCATATCACGCAACAGGTGCCGCCATACATCGCCGTATGCACCCACTTGTCAATAAAAGGCACATCGTCCAGCTGTGTCTGTGGCGGCGTGAAGAAAGAGAGATACCAAATGGTGACGATGCAAAACAGGGAAAAAGGGTATCTTTTCAGCAGAACTGTTGTTTTGCCTTTTGCGGGCGTATTGCCGTGGTCTTTTATCATCTTGATGTTATTTAGTATATTTTGCTTTCAAAACAGATGCAAAGATAAGATTTATTTTATACTTTTGCAAAGTCTAATGAAAGCATAATGATGGAAAGAGACAATTTTGGAAGCAAGTTGGGAGTGATCCTTGCCACGGCAGGTTCTGCGGTAGGACTGGGCAATGTGTGGCGTTTCCCCTATATGACAGGGCAGAATGGCGGTGCCGTGTTCATTTTGATTTATTTTGTGTGCATCCTTTTCCTGGGTATTCCCTGCATGATGAACGAGTTTATCATCGGTCGCCGTGCTCATAGCAACACTGCCCGTGCTTATTCCATGCTGAGCAACGGCGGACCGTGGAAGCTGGTGGGCTATCTCGGTGTGCTCACCGCCTTTCTTATTGCGGGCTATTATGTGGTGGTGTCGGGTTGGTGCCTGCAATACATCTATGCCTCGTTCACGGGGCATCTGTCGGGTGACAGTGAGTATGTGCGCCGGTATTTCGCCTCATTCTCCTCAGATGCCGTGAAACCCCTGTTGTGGGTGGTACTGTTTCTGTTGGTTACCCATTTCGTGATTGTGCGTGGAGTGCGCGACGGCATAGAGCGTGCTTCCAAGACAATGATGCCAGCCCTATTCATCCTGCTGTTGGTCATTGTGGTGTGTTCGTGCCTGTTGCCTGGTGCAGAAAAAGGCATCGCCTACCTGTTTCATCCCGACTTCAGCAAACTCAATGCCGATGTGTTCCTCGGTGCTTTAGGACAGTCGTTCTACTCCCTCAGCATAGCTATGGGTTGCCTGTGTACTTACGCTTCCTATTTCAGCAAGCAGACCCATCTGATGCGCAGTGCCGTGCAGATAGGAGTGATAGACAGCATGGTGGCAATCCTTGCAGGACTGATGATATTTCCCGCAGCATTCTCCGTAGGAGTCAATCCTGACAGTGGTCCGTCGCTCATCTACATCACCCTGCCTAATGTGTTCAACCAGGCTTTTCAGAGCATACCCGCAGTGGGTTATGTGGTATCGTTGCTGTTTTATGCGCTGCTTTCGCTTGCTGCGCTCACGTCGCTCATTTCCCTTTACGAGGTGGTTACCGCCTTTTTTAGCGAAGAATTAAGAGTGCGTCGCACCACAGCCACACTGCTGGTTAGCCTCGGGGTACTGGTGATGGGAGTGCTTTGCTCCCTCTCTTTGGGCGGCTATCAGTGCATTTCCATCGGCGGAAGGTCGCTCTTCGATGTGTTTGACTTCATCACCGGGCAGATATTCCTGCCTGTCGGAGGCTTTTTTACTTGCCTGTTTGTGGGCTGGCGCCTGCCTCACAAGACGGTGCGCGAGGAGTTTACCAACTACGGCACCCTGCGGGGTTCCCTGTTCGGTGTATATCTCTTTTCCATCAAGTATGTATGTCCCATCTGCATCCTGCTGGTGTTCATGCACCAGTTCGGATGGATTTAATCCCGTTTCCAGTATTGCATCATGGCACGTTTGTCAAAGAATAATTTCCGTAGTCGTTTGGGCATTATCCTTGCCACTGCCGGTTCTGCGGTAGGTTTGGGTAATATATGGCGTTTCCCCTATACCGTGGGGCAGGACGGAGGTGCCGCCTTTATCATTCTCAACATTGTCTGCATCCTGCTGCTGGGTATTCCTGGTATGGTGTGCGAGTTTATTGTCGGGCGTAATGCCGGCACCAATGCGGTAAGAGCGTACGGCAGGTTGTCGGGCATTAAGGGCTGGCGACTGGTGGGCTATATGGGTGTTCTGTCCTCCACCATCATTTTGGGTTTTTATTCCGTGGTAGCGGGCTGGTGTCTGCACTATCTCTTTGCCTCGCTGTGGGGACGCTTGGGCGGTGATGCGGCGTATATCAGTCATTATTTCACCACCTTCTCCTCTTCCCTGTTTGCCCCCATCTGGTTTGCTTTGGCTTTTATCCTTATCACCCATCTGGTGGTGTCCAAAGGGGTGCGCGGAGGAATTGAGCGTGTGTCCAAACTGCTCATGCCTATCCTCTTTGCCCTGCTTGTCATCATTGTGATTGCCTCGTGTATGTTGCCTGGGGCGTCAAAGGGAATAGAGTTCCTGTTCAAACCTGATTTCAGCAAGATAACCGCTGATGTGTTTCTCGATGCCTTGGGACAGGCCTTCTTCTCGTTGAGTCTTGGCACGGCATGTCTCTGCACCTATGCCTCCTACTTCGGCAGGGATATCAATTTGCTCAAGTCCGCCGGACAGATAGCATTCATTGACAGCATGGTAGCCATACTCGCAGGGTTGATGATATTTCCTGCCGCATTTTCCGTGGGAGTGGATGCTGACAGTGGTCCGTCGCTCATCTTCATCACGCTGCCTAATGTGTTCAATCAGGCGTTTTCCGCCATTCCTTTGGTAGGCTACGTCATAGGCATCCTGTTCTATGCCCTGCTTGCCTTGGCTGCCCTCACCTCCACTGTCTCGATGCACGAGATAGGAACTGCCTTCTTCCAGGAAGAGATGCGCCTGTCTCGTAAGGTGGCGGTGGTCATCGTCACGGCAGCAGCCTCGGTGGTGTGTGTGCTTAGTTCTGTTTCTATGGGGGCGTGTCCGGGTGCGTCGTTGTGGGGAATGCCGTTGTTGTCGTTCTTCGACTTCCTTACGGCACAGCTGATGATGCCCGCAGGTGCCTTCCTTACCACACTCTATGTGGGTTGGGTGGCTCCCAAACCTAAGGTGTACAAGCAGTTTACCAATGGCGGTACGGTGTATGCACAGTTTTTCCCCTATTTCCTTTTCCTGGTCCGTTTTGTTTGTCCTGCTTGTATCCTGCTCATCTTCCTGCATGAGCTGGGATGGATATGATGCCCATGTATTACGTTGACGTCATTCTCCCCTTGCCCCTTGAGGGACTATACACCTATGCCGTCCCAGATGAAATGGAGGGAAAGGTATGCTTCGGTATGAGGGTGGTGGTACCCTTGGGCAAAGTCAAGAAATATGTGGCGATGGCGGTGAGGGTACATCAGGAAAATCCACAGACACACACACTGAAATACATTTTGCAGGTACTCGACAGGCAACCGGTGCTACTGCCCGGACAGTACAAGCTGTGGCAGTGGATAGCCTATTACTATATGTCGCCCCTCGGGGATGTGTTCAAGGCGGCGCTGCCTGCCGGTTTCAAGAACGAGGAGCACTACAAGCCGCGCACCGAGACTTATATCAGACTGGCAAGGAACTACCGCACCGAACAAGCGCAACATGTTGCCATGAATATGTTGGCACGGGCGGATAAACAGCAGAAGTTGTTTGCCACCTTTCTGCAACTGCTTTATGACAATCTGCCTGCTGCCTCCAATGAGGAGCAGAGCGGCATAGGCATTACCCGCGAGGAACTGCTCAACACTTCGCATGCCAATGTATCTGTGCTTCAGACACTCATCAGGCGCGGCATTTTGGAGTGCTATCAGGTGGAGGTGGGCAGGCTGAATCACGGGGGGGAGTCCCATCCTGAAAGAATCAAGAAACTCAGTGAGGCACAGCAGAAGGCATACAATGACATCGTGTTCTCTTTTCTGAAACATCATGTTACGCTGCTCCACGGTGTGACTTCGGGAGGAAAGACGGAAATATATATCCACCTGATACAGCAGGCTCTTAACCGCAACGAACAGGTACTTTATCTTTTGCCTGAGATAGCTCTGACGGTGCAGATGATGGAGCGGTTGCGCCGGGTGTTCGGCAACAGACTGGGAATCTACCACAGCAAGTACTCGGATGCCGAGAGGGTGGAGATATGGAACAAGCAACTCTCCGACTGTCCCTATGATGTGATTCTCGGTGCACGTTCTGCCCTGTTCCTGCCTTTCAGAAAACTGGGACTTGTGATTGTGGATGAGGAACATGAGTCGAGCTATAAACAGCAGGAACCATCGCCGCGCTACCATGCACGCAGTGCCGCCATCATGCTGGCAGGAATGTGTGGTGCCAAGACGCTTCTGGGTACGGCAACACCCTCAATGGAGAGTTACTATAACGCGCAGACGGGCAAATACGGCCTGGTGGAACTGACCACAAGATACAAGGACATCGAACTGCCTGAAATAACGGTGGTGGATGTGAAGGACCTGCGTCACCGGCGCATGATGGAGGGGCCCTTCTCGCCCCTGCTGCTCAGAGAAATGCAGCAGGCATTGCGGCAGGGCAAGCAGGTGATACTGTTTCAGAACAGAAGAGGCTATGCCCCCATGGTGATATGCAAACAATGCGGATGGGTGCCCACCTGCCAGCACTGTGACGTGAGTCTTACACTGCACCGCAACATGAACCAACTAACCTGCCACTATTGCGGTTTCACCTATCAGGTGCCTGCCGAATGCCCGGCTTGTGGGTGCAGGGAACTGCAGGCGAGAGGCTTTGGAACAGAGAAGATAGAGACCGAGGTGGCAGCCCTCTTCCCTGATGCCCGTGTGGCACGCATGGACCTTGACACCACTCGCACCCGCAATGCCTACGAACGGATAATCAACGACTTTGCGCAAGGGAATACCAATATTCTCATCGGCACGCAGATGGTGAGCAAGGGACTTGACTTTGCCAATGTGGCGGTGGTAGGAATCCTCAATGCAGATGCTATGCTCAATATCCCTGATTTCCGTGCCTACGAAACAGCCTTTATGATGATGGCCCAGGTGAGCGGCAGGGCAGGCAGAAAGGGAGAGCGCGGACATGTGATATTGCAGACTATGAACCCCGGACTGTCGGTGGTGCAACAGGTGGTGCGCAACGATTTCCATGCACTCTACCAGGATGTGCTGCAGGAAAGGCAGTCATTCCATTATCCCCCCTTTACACATCTTATATATATATACCTGAAACATTCCAAGGAACCCGTGGTCGATACTGCTGCCATTGAGATGGGCAGTCGGCTGCGCCAGGTGTTCCAGCAGCGTGTGCTTGGCCCCGACAAGCCCGGAGTGTCAAAGGTGAAGACCCTGCACATCCGCAAGATAGTGCTGAAGATAGAGCGGGTGGCAGACCATCAGACAGTGCGCGCCCATCTGCATCAGATTGGGAAAAACATGATGCAAGACAGGCGCTACGCGTCACTGCAAATATATTTTGACGTTGATCCTCTGTAGGGTGCTGCCTACAGTTTCAAATCCACGCCGACACCTATGACACGGTTGGTACGGGTGAATGAGTTGGTCACGAAGTTGTCATCTATCCCCTTGTTATAGTCATCATAGAAGGTCTGGAAGTAGGCTGCGTTTATCTTCACCTTTTCAGTTACGTTCACTCCCACACCGAAGCCCAGCGAGTAGGAACTTACATTGAATGAAATGTCGTTCATTCCCTCGTCGTTGAAGTTGTACTTGGTGCGTTGTCCTCCTGCGCTCACTTGTACGATGCTGTTGATGTCCCATTCGGCTCCCAGCAGGTACTCGTTGCTGTCGCCCAGCATGTCCTTGGTGTATTGCTTGGTATCTACATCGAAATAGTGGTGCCAGCCTGCCATCACACGTACCGAGGGGCAGATGGAGTATTGCGCACCCACGGTGAGCAGGGCGGGGGAGTCGTCAGCCACCTTCTCACCGTCACGGAACTTGTTGACAGCATCTATCAGACTTGCCTCTTTCACCGTAGATTTGTTCTTCATTCTCATGCGGGTCTTGAACTCATATTTGGCAGCGAGGTTGAGGTTGCCAGTCTTGTAGTCGATACCGATGATGGGTGCCACACCCCATGCCGTCTGATCGCACATCAGGTTCACTCCGTTTCTGTAAGGTTCCAGCATGTTGATGCTTCCTTCTGTGGATTGCAGTGCCTGTTGGGTAGCTTGTAGCTGTGCAAGCAAGGTGGTCAGATTTTCGGGCACAGGTGCTCCGGCATTCTCATATTGTGCAATGCCCTGCTGTACTTGTTCGATGCCGGTTGTCACTGTATTCAGTTCGCCTGCCACCGCCAACGAGGCATTGTCCAGATAGTCGCTGAAGGCAAAGTAGGCATCGCTATTGGTCTTCACGCGGATGTTATCTACCTTGGCTTGGTAAGACGCATCTCCGTAGAGCATGCGCACACCGCCATATACCGAGAGCTGGTCGGTCACCTTGTAGGCAGCTCCGAGGGTGAAGCCGTAGTAGTACTGGCGTCCCTGCATGTAGGAACTCATGTCGTAGCCGCTTACGCCAAGGGCGGGATTGATACTTCCCTGTCCCTGAAGTTTGTAAGCGATGCCTGCGATGGCAGATTCGAAGGTGGGGATGCCGTTGTCAAACTCGCATTTGCCGCCGCCTCCCACGATAGCAAATCCGAACTGAAAGCTCCAGCGTCCCTTGTTGTAGGCTGCCTGCAGAGACGGTATAATGGGTGCATCAGCTTTTCCCTTAAAAGTTTTGAATTGCTGTCCGTTATTGTTCTTGCCCATCGGGTAAAGAGGGCATATAGAACTTACAGTACGTGTCTGGTGTGCATTCTGAATGTTGAGCGAAAGGTGGAAGCCCTCGCCCAGAAAGATGACGCCGGCAGGATTGCTATATACTCCGTCAATACCGATGGCGGCATCACGTGCGGGGTTACGCAAGAAGGCAATGTTCTGGTTGGTGTTGGTCAACAAGCCACCCGCAGTGGCACATTCTGCTGCTGCCATCAGCACGGCAATGCAGTAAAGTCTGATTCTGTTCATTTTAAATAATCGTTAAAAAATTGGCTGCAAAGGTAGTGCATTTGTTCTGTTTGACGTGTTTACGACTTGTTTTGTTAAATCTAATTAACAAAAACAATCCCTATTCTTGCACACTCTTTGTAGTTTGTGCAAGAATAGGGATGCCGTCGCTTGTTGCTGCTTCCCCCCTATTTTTTCAGTTCGGGATAACTCACACGGGTGTGGTAGATGGTCTTGAGTTTTTCTATCAGCACGGTCTTGGCGTATGAGATATCGCGGAATGTGATGGGACAGTCGCGGAAGTAGCCTTCGGCGAGTTGTCCGTCCACCACTCTGTTCACCAATTCGCGGATGCTCTGTTCTGTGTAGTTGGGCAGGGAGCGGGAGGCAGCTTCTACTGTATCAGCCATCATCAGTATGGCTTGTTCACGGGTAAAGGGGTTGGGCCCGGGGTAGGTGAACAGCAGTTCATCTATATTGTCATTGGGGTTCTCGTTTTTGTATTTCACGAAGAAATACTTAGCCTTTCCTTGTCCGTGGTGGGTGCTGATAAACTCCTTGATGATTTTGGGCAGGTTGTATTTCTCTGCCAGTTTCAGTCCGTCGGTCACATGACTGATGATGATGTGTGCGCTCTCTATGTAAGAGATAGACTCATGGGGATTGATGCTCGACTGATTCTCTGTGAAGTAGGCAGGGTTGAGAATCTTTCCGATATCATGATATAGGGCACCAGTGCGTACCAGTTGACTTTTTGCTCCTATCTTGGTGGCTATCTCTGCTGCCAGGTTGCCCACCTGTATGGAGTGCTGGAAGGTGCCTGGCGCCACCTCGCTCATACGCTTCAGCAGTGGGTTGTTGGTATTGGACAGTTCGATAAGCGTGATGTCGGTGATAAACCCGAACGTCTTTTCCATGACATACAGCAGCGGATAGGCGAAGAGCAGCATCACTCCGTTGACAATCAGATAGTTGTAGTCGCTCCAGTCGAAGATCTCCATCTGTGAGGTGTGCATCAGGTCGTAGCCCAGATTCATGGTGATGCTGAGCAGCGTCACGATGATGGCTGTCTTGAACACCTGGGAGCGGTATTGCAGTTCGCGCAGGGAGTAGATGGCTGCCATACCTGCCACCATCTCAATGGTGATGAATTCAAACGGGTGCTGCAACATGCAGGCGCACACCATCACCATGGTGAAATGCGCCATGAAGGCTGTGCGTGAGTCCATGAAGATGCGTGCGAAAATGGGCACCATGGCATAGGGCAGCAGGAATATATGACCTATTGTGTTGCGCACCATGAGGGCAGTAAGCAGGCAGAACACGATAATCATGGAGTAGAGCATGGCAATGCACCGCCAGTTGTCAAAATAGTCTTTGCGGAACATGGTGAGATATACCGTGAAGAACAGGATGAGCAGCAGTACATACACGCTTTCGCCGAACACGGTGATTTGCATCTGCGAGGCAGAACTCTCCCTGCGGTCGTTCTCGCGTTTGAACGATTCGATGGCGCGGTAGGTCTTCTCATCTACAATCTCTCCGCGGTCGATAATCTTCTGCCCCTTCTGTATCACGCCGGTGGCAAGGGGCACGCTGTGGAGCAGTTCGTCGAGGGCTGCATCGCTGCGGTCTTTGTCATAAAGGATGTTGGCAGTGATGAAATCGTTCAGGTTGCATTTCTGCAGTACCTGGCGATGAGGCTGCAACAGGGGATCGGCATACAGCGACTCGTAGGCTGCCTTGGTGGATAGAAACGCCTTGAGGGGTAGCGAGGTGGCACTCTTTCCGTTCACGATGCGTATGTGCCGGGCTGTGTCTTTTCCCGCCAGTTTGCCGTAGTCGGGAGTTCCTATGATGCCTATGCCGTATAGCTTGGTCAGCCGTCCGGCAATGATGTTCACGTAGTCGGCAGGCAATCCGTCTATACCATCCTTGTATTTTGCCGTGAAGTTGCGCACCTGCTGCATCCCCGCCTCCTTGTCACAGTAGTAGTAAGGTTCAAAGGTCTGGTACAGACTGTCGCGTTCTGCCTTGACCCTTGATTCCGACTTATATACGGGGAAATCAAAGGGGGCTGTCAGGTCACCGTATTTCCACGGCTTCCCCAGTTCTGTGACAAAGTAGTTGGTGCGACTGCTGGGCATGCACCACACGATGATTGCCACAGTGGCGAGTACGATGGCGAGCCGTATCAGTAGGTCGCGCCAGGTCAGGTCGTCTTTAAAGTTGAATGTGCTCATACGTTTCAATCGGTATTGCCAATGCCTCTGTCTTAGCAGTGCCTGGCTGTTCGTTCCAAATGGAAATTCGGATGGCTAAAGTACTCAAAATAATCGATATTTCAAATAATCCAGCTTCAAAAGTGTAAAAATCCTGCTTCCATAAAGGTAAATAAAGTGCCAAAATGGAAAGAAATCCAAAAAAAACTATAATATTGAAAATAATGTAGTACTTTTGCAACATAAAGTAGAACAAATGTCATGACAGAAAGAAAAGTGAGGGTGCGCTTCGCACCCAGTCCTACCGGACCCCTGCATATCGGAGGAGTACGCACAGCGTTGTACAATTATTTGTTTGCCCGCCAGCATGGTGGAGAGCTGGTATTCCGTATAGAGGATACCGACTCCAACCGCTTTGTGCCGGGCGCGGAAGAATATATCATCGAGGCATTCCGTTGGCTTGGTATCAAGTTTGACGAGGGGGTGAGTTTCGGAGGTAACTACGGACCTTATCGTCAGAGCGAGCGTCGCGACATCTATAAGAAGTATGTGCAGCAGTTGCTTGATGCCGGCAAGGCATACATCGCTTTTGACACACCTGAGGAACTGGACGCCAAGCGTCAGGAAATAGCCAACTTCCAGTATGATGCCCATACCCGTATGCAGATGCGTAACTCGCTCACCATGGAAGCCGCAGACGTGGAACAAATGATAGCCGAGGGCAAGCAGTATGTGGTGCGTTTCAAGATAGAGCCAGGACAAGAGGTGCATATCAACGACCTGATTCGTGGTGATGTGCGCATCATGAGTGATATATTGGATGATAAGGTGCTGTTCAAGAGTGCCGACCAGTTGCCCACTTACCATCTTGCCAACATCGTTGACGACCATCTGATGGAGATAACCCATGTGATACGCGGTGAGGAGTGGCTGCCCAGTGCTCCGCTGCACGTGTTGCTTTACCGTGCCTTTGGCTGGGAAGACACCATGCCCCGCTTCGCCCATCTGCCCCTGCTGCTCAAGCCCGAGGGCAAGGGCAAACTGTCAAAGCGCGACGGCGACCGTCTGGGATTTCCCGTGTTCCCGCTGGAGTGGCACGACCCAAAAAGTGGAGAGGTGTCTTCGGGCTATCGCGAGACGGGCTATTTCCCCGAGGCAGTCGTCAACTTCCTGGCTTTCTTGGGGTGGAATCCCGGTACCGAGCAGGAGATCTATTCTCTCGACGAGCTGGCAACGCTCTTCGATATCAGCAAGTGCAGCAAGGCTGGCGCGCGTTTTGACTACCAGAAAGGCATGTGGTTCAACCATGAGTATGTGTTGCGCAAGTCTGCGGAAGAGATTGCCGTTCTCTTTGCTCCCGAAGTGGAGGCGCACGGTGTCCATGAAAGCATGGAGCGCATCACTCAGGTGGTGGCGATGATGAAAGACCGTGTCACCTTTGTTAGGGAGTTGTGGCCTCTGTGCTCTTTCTTCTTTGAGGCTCCCGCCGAGTATGACGAGAAGACCCGCAAAAAGCGCTGGAAGGAAGATTCCGCTGCCCAGCTTACCGAACTGATACAGGTGTTGCAGGGCATCGAGGACTTCTCTGTGGCGAACCAGGAGCAGGTGGTGGAGCAGTGGATAGAGACTCAGGGGTATAAGTTGGGCAATATCATGAACGCATGGCGTCTCACCTTGGTGGGAGAGGGCAAGGGTCCCGGTATGTTCGACATCTCCGCATTCCTTGGCAAGGAGGAGACAATCCGTCGTATGCAACGTGCTATCAGCGTGATGGGATGATGTGTCTGTACTGACCGTCTTCGTGTCCGAACAACCTTTGTTTCCAAACATCCGGAACTATGCTATACAACATTGCTATCTACCTTTATATGTTGGGGGTTGCCGTTGCAACTCTTTTCAACCGTAAGGTGCGCACCATGTGGCAGGGAGAGCGCAGAGCCTTCAGGGAACTGAGGGAAAAAGTGGATTCCACAGCACAATATGTGTGGTTTCATGCTGCCTCTTTGGGCGAGTTTGAACAGGGCCGCCCTCTCATGGAACAATTGCGCAGGGACTATCCCCATTACAAGATACTGCTCACTTTCTTTTCCCCCTCGGGCTATGAGGTGCGCAAGAACTATGCCGGTGCCGACATAGTATGTTATCTGCCGATTGACACCCGCCTTAATGCCATCCGCTTCCTGCGGCTGGTGAAGCCTGTGATGGCATTTTTCATCAAGTACGAGTTCTGGTACAACTACCTGCATATACTGAAGCATCGCAATATTCCTGTATATAGCGTTTCGAGTATCTTCCGTTCCGGTCAGATATTCTTCAAATGGTATGGCAGGAGTTATGCCGGTGTGTTGCGCTGCTTCACTCATTTCTATGTGCAGAACAATGAGAGCAGGGAATTGCTGAGGAAACTGAACATCCATTGCGTCACTGTGGCTGGAGATACACGCTTTGACCGTGTGCTGCACATCCGCGAACAGGCAAAACAGTTGGATATTGTAGATGGCTTCACGGCAGATTCATCGCCCGTGTTTGTGGCGGGGAGCAGCTGGCAGCCTGATGAAGACGTGTTCATCCCCTATTTCAATCGGCATCCTGAGTGGAAGGTCATCATCGCTCCCCATGTCATCGGTGAAGACCACCTGCAGCAGATTCTTTCCAAGGTGCAAGGCAAGGCGGTGCGCTATACACAGACAACTCCTGCAGAGGCAGCTGATGCCCGGTGGCTCATCATCGACTGTTTTGGCCTGCTTTCTTCTGCCTACCGCTACGGACAGGTGTCGTATGTGGGTGGCGGCTTTGGTGTGGGCATTCACAATGTGCTGGAGGCTGCCGTGTGGAGTATTCCCGTGGTCTTCGGTCCTAACAACAAGCGTTTTGCCGAAGCACAGGAACTGATGGCAGCCGGTGGAGGTGTTGAGATACAGCAGGCTGCCGACTTTGAAAAGTATATGGACAGTTGGACCGCAGATAAGGTTTTGTTGCGGCAGACAGGTGAGGCAGCAGGGCATTATGTGGGCACGAAGACAGGTGCCACAGCCATGATACTGCGTGACATCAGGCTGTAGGGTGTTTGCCCGGTTACGGGTAGGATGCTTACAGTTTCTCCATGAACTTTTTCCTGTCCACGATGAAACGCAGATGGGTGCCTTCGCCTATCAGCGTTTCTCCTTGACGGGCTTCCACGCGGAAAAACAGTTTTTTACCCTCTGCCTTTTCCAAGGTGGCGGTAGCTGTCACTACGGCATCCATGCTACTGGGGCGTAGGTGTGAGGTGCTTATCTGTCCGCCTACGGTGGTAGTACCTTCAGACAGATGGGGTGCCACAGCCATCATGGCAGCATTCTCCATCAGCGCCACCATGGCAGGGGTGGCGAGCACAGGCATGTCTCCTGAACCCATGGCAATGGCAGAATGAGCGTTATCTACGGTAAGTGTGGCGGTGTAAGTGAGTCCTGTTTCCATCTTTTTTCTGTTGATTGTTTATTTCGTGCTGTTGTCACATTCCTTCTCTCCTTTCATCCACGAGCATCTCTTGCCCCAATCTTCCATGATGGTCTTGCGGAACTTGTAGATGGTGGCTGCTCCCTGGTTGCCGTCGTGGAACAGGGATGGGTCGGTACGGTCAGACCACCACTGGCTGCCCACCTTGTAGTCTGTATCGCGGTGCTTGCCGGGGAAGGCATTGTCGATGGTGATGAAACCCTGCTGCTTGGGAAATCCCTTGATGTCAGAGGTAATGGTGTATGGCTGGGTGCCGGTTTTGTAGGTGCTGTATTTCACCATATAGTTGCCGTTGCCCATATAATAGCCTTTCCAGTTCTGGTTGGCAATGCTCAGCGTGATGCACTCGTCGCCTGCTTTCAGGCTCTTCACCACAGGTCCCTTGACGTGCCATTCTATGATGGAGTATATCTGTGCGGTGTCTTGTGCCGTGGTGGTGTGGTGGAACACGCAGCGGGGAGTGTATTGGCAGCGTTCAAAACTGCCGCCCCACGACTCCTTTTCGGGATTTTCCGGGTTGCCGTCCATCATGTAGAGCAGCGAAGGTGTGTCGCCCAGTTTCGGTTTGCCTTGCAGGTAGTTGTAGAAGTCGGCGCCTAAATAGCCGTTCCCTTTCACATAGTGGTCATAGAATCCGCCGTTCCATTGGTCGGGATTCTTGTATTTCGCAATAAACGAGCGGTAGGTGCTGTTGTTTTCAATCATCCAGATGTCGGGAAAGTTCTCGATGATATACACGTAGGCATTGATGCCCCATTTCTTGTTGGGACCGCCAATCCAGTAGATTCGTATCTTCTTGGCTATCTCCGGAGCATCGTGCAGTGCCTGTGCCACGTCCTCAAGTGCGCCCCATACCAAGACATACAGCGGACGGCTTGTTTGCCTGTTGGCGCATCTCACTATCCATTGCGAGCCCTCGGTGGGCGTGTCATAGCCTGCCAATGGTGCCGCTCCGTGCCGCCCCTGTTTGGTGATGGAACGCAGATACTCTGGTGAGGGATAATAGGCGTTGGGGGCTTTGCCCTCTTGCTGGTGCCGGCGCAGTTGCGGAAGGTCCTGCTCGTAGAGGTCAATCATGCGCAGTATCTCGCTCTTGTTGCCCTCTCCAAAGGAGGGCGAGGAGACAAGTCCCTCGCAGTCGAACTCATTGCTGTAGAGCAGATAGTGCATCATCGACTGGTTGTCGTCAGGATCGGTGCCGCCAATGTCTGTGGTGATGAGAATGCGAGGCTTTTCACTGACAGGCTGTTGGGCGGGGAGTGTGGCAGGCAACAGCAGAGAAAGAGTGAGGAACAGGGCGAACGACTTGATTTTCATAAATGTAATCGAGATTGGTTTTAACAGTAGTTACCCGGTGCGGGTACATATAGTGAATGGTGCAAAGATAATAATTATTCCGCTATCCTGGACATGTTTTGTGCCATTCTCGTTTTTTATCATTACTTTTGTAGCCAAAACCGGTCGTGCAGTCCCGTCGTAAGGGCGGCACAGGCGACATTGGAGAATAAATGTGACAAGAAATAACAAACGAGGAAAGGCAACGGATATATGGCTTTAATCAAATCCATCAAGGGTCTCACCCCCAAGTGGGGCAAGGACTGCTATTTCAGTGAAAACGCCACCATTGTGGGCGAGGTAACCATGGGCGACGAGTGCTCCATCTGGTTCAATGTCGTGGTCAGGGGCGATGTGGCTCCCATCACCATCGGCCATCGCACCAATGTGCAAGACGGGTCGTGCATCCATGTCACCAACACCACAGGTCCCACGGTCATAGGCAATGACGTGACCATCGGCCACAATGCCACGGTACATGCCTGCACCATCCACGACGGAGCCTTGATAGGTATGGGTGCCACCCTGCTCGACCACTGCGAGATAGGCAGGGGAGCTGTGGTGGCAGCAGGTGCCCTGGTGCTGCAGAACACCAAGATTGGCGACCACGAACTGTGGGGCGGTGTCCCGGCCAAGTTCATCAAGCATACCAAGGAGAACCAGGCAGAGAGTTTCGGACAGCACTATGTGGAATATTCGAAATGGTATCTTGAGGAAGACGGGAAGTGAAAGGACTGTGGCAATAGTCAAAGGTCGGACTGCGGTTCACCCACTGGTGACGTGCAGCCCGGCTTCTCTCGTTACTAACTAACAACTTTCTTTACTCGATAATCCTTGTTTTCCTGAATTTGATGAATCTCTGGTTCTGCTGCAACAGCTCGACCGGCGTATTGCGGAATCCGGGATTGTTCCACCAGCCGGGGCCGTTCTTTACCACATCGGTAACGTTGCCGTTGACGAGGTTGATGAGCGTGCAGGTCTTGGGCAGTGGCGGAAACACGGTGAAGAAGCATATCCATTCTCCGGAAGCACCTTTGATGTTGTAGCTCGTATCCATCGGGAGCTTGTTGTAGGAGCCCTTGATGAAGTATTTCTCTTTGGTCAGTGCATCCTCTATATAGCTGTCGGATGGCTCTTGGAAATAGTGCAAGTCCCATGCCATCTGCTGCATATGGGCAAGGACGGTACATTCCTTGGTGCACCAAATGGCAACCCGCGGGGCTTTCAAGCCGATGGGCGGTGCCACAGCCGTCTCGTTGCCATATATGGGGAAGGAGTGTTTGTCCTCCTTGTTGTATTCAGATGCGTCTTTTATCACCGTCAGTTCCGGCACTTTGGGCAGTGCCCGGTCGTAGCTGATGGTCTTCATCAATACCGGACCACTGCCGTTGGTGTTCATTTCGCTGCTGCCGTTGGGGCTGACAATATAATAGCGGTTGATGGTGCATGACGCCATGAGGAGGCAACCGAGCAGAAGTATGTGTATCTTTTTCATCGTTCTTCTATTTCTTGTATGTCAATGATTCTGTGTTCTATATCGGCCCAGTCGGCAAGATGCCAGAACCTTACTCTCTGTACATTGTCGGGCAACGGAGGAAACTCCAGGGTCACTGCCCATCTCTTCCCTTTCATGCCGGCCACGATAAAGCCGTCTCTTCCAAAGACGATGCCATCGTCCACGATGCGTCGTGCCTTGTAGTGGTCGCCGGTCTCTATGTCTTCAATGAATGTCCGGTTCTCCTTTCCGCCAATCTTGTATATTCCAGCATCGCCGTTGCAGGTGCATATCAGGGTGACGTATGTACATTTCTCGGCTCTCCTTATCCTTACGCCTTTGGCAATGGTGGCTTTCCCCGTGTATTCCGGCATGTCGGTATAGACGGGCCGTTTGCTTTTGTCCGCCGCCGGATTCTCCTCGCGTGTGGCTGTTGTCACCTCAGCGGCGGTTGCAGGTGCCTCAGCGGCGGTGTGTCGGGTGTCGGAAGCGGGTTGTTTCGGCGGGGAGGTCGTTTCTCCTTTCCTGTACGTGCCGGTGGTCTGACGGGACTTCACCGTGAGTTTCACCATCTCTGTCACTTTCTCCTGTGCTGTGCTGATGGCGGTTTCCGCATGGTCAATGATGACGGGTTTGGCAAAGGCCGCCACCGTCAATGCCGCTACGGGGAGGGCGCACAGGGCCTTGAGCATCATCCATCTGCTCGATTCTTTTCGGTACATCATAATGATTCTGCGTTTCAGTGAACTGTGGTTCAGACTGTTGGCGAGTGGCTGCAGACGCTTGCCTGTGGCCTTTTCCACAAGTAATGTTTGGTATGTCTTTGCATCGATGCCTTGTTTTATCACTGCCTTGTCCGCCTCAAACTCATGGATGCATCTGAGGTCTCTGCCAAGCAGCCAGATGAAGGGGTTGAACCACTGTACCGTCTTCACCACCTCCCAGAGCATCAGGTCATAGGTATGGCCCAGACGGATGTGCTCCTGTTCGTGGGTCAGGATGCAGTCGCGGTTGTTCTCGTAGTCGTGTACCGACATGACGATGTATCTCATCATGCTGAAGGGCATCACATCGCCCGTCTTCAGTATCACGGTGTTGCCATGGGCATCGGTGTGGCGCAGTCCTCCGCGCAGGTATCTCGCTGACTTCACCAGATTGATAAGGGTGAGACAGGCCATGACAGCCGCCCCCATCACATATATAATAATGGTATAATCCATCCAGTTCAGGCTCTCCGCCGTGTGCACGGCTCCCTGTGTGGAGATGATGGTACAGGCGAATTGCTGCTCTATGTCGTCTAATTGCCTGTTGATGATGCCCGGTGTCTCTGTCTTCAGTCGCAGCAGTGGGATGGTCAGGGTGGCCACCATGATGCAGATGAGCACGATACGGTTGAAGCGGTGGAACGTCTCCCTGCCTAAAAAGGCAAAGAAGCAGCTGTACAGCAGTGCCAGCGTGATGGCAGATTTGAATATGAATATCATGGGACGTTTCTTTTGACGTGGTGCAATCCGTTATTTCCTTATCATCCTTATCAGTTCTTCAAGGTCTTCATCGGAAATTTCCTCGTTCTCCACAAAGAAGTGAAGCATGGATTTCATGGAGTTTCCGAAGAGTGTGCTCTTGGCTTCCTGCATGAACTGCAACATGTATTTCTGCCTTGTCAGCAGAGGATAGAAAAAGAAAGTCTTGCTTCCTGCCTCGGCTTTCCTGTAGCTGACGAACCCCTTTTTCGTGAGTATCTTCATAAAGGTGGCTATGGTAGAGTAGGCCGGCTTGGGTTCGGGATAGTTCTCCAGTATGCCGTGAGTGCTCATTGCCCTCTCGTTGTCCCACAATATGTTCATTATCTCCATCTCAGAGCGTGTCAGGGTCTTCTCCTCATTGCTTCTTCTTGTCATTATCTAAATATTTAGTTATGTTATCTAATCTTTTAAATATCGTGCCGCAAAAGTAAGTTCAAAACCCTGATTCCGCAAGAAATATCTTGGGAAATCCATGCCTTCACCCCATCTTTTAACCTTTATTGTTAGATATTGCCCCACACATGGGACTGGGATATTGCGATGAATGTGCTGGAACGACGGGATGAAGGGGCTGGAGAAAAAGCAAGGGCTGCACCGTAATCACGATGCAGCCGCTTCGTTGGATATGGGGAAACATTTATGGGACTGTTCCCCCGTCCTTTTGAAAACAAAGTAGGTATTGTGGTTGTTTAATAGGCAGTGTTCTGCGGATTGAAGTTGGTCCAGCCTGCCAGCCAGTTGTCTGCAGGACTGATGGCACCGATGTAGCTCACTTTGTCAAAGGCAGAGGGAGCAGTGGTGAAGTCGGCTGCGTTGAGCAGAGGGCTTCCGCTCTGTGGCATATATGCGCTTCCGAGTCCGATGGCATCGGTGAGCAGCAGGGTGGATTTCTCTGCATATTTGTTGCCCTTCTGTGCCGAGAAGAAGGTGGAGGAGTATGACTTCTGTGTGGCGTCCTTCACGGGCTTCTGGTTTTCATCATAGCCGCTCACCAGCACATCCTCGTAGAGCTTGTTGGCATCGGAACCGATGATGTCCATGTTGGCAAACCAGACGTTCTGCAGGGTTATCTTGCCAGCCTTTGCCTGCGCGGGGGTATTGCCCTTCTCACCGTCGATGATGAGTCCGATGGGCCAATCCACTGCCACGCTGTTGATGCAGTTCAGACAGGAACTGCGGCGTATCTGCATGGCGCTCTGGAACTTGCCGAGTTGCGAGCCGTTGTTGGGATTGTATGAACCTCCGTTGATGTATGAGGCATCGTTGATGAACGAGGCGTCTGCCTTGGGACCTACGAAAGTCACGTTGCTGAAGGTGCAGGTGGTGATGGGGCTTGCCGAAGCCGAGCCGTCTGCACAGTTGTCACTCTCAAAGCCGTTGCTCTGTGAGGTGTCGGCAATCTTGGAGTTGCGCACTGCCAGGGCATACTGCACACAGCCGCTGAAACCGTTGTCGGTGTCGAAGTCGTCATCCCAGCCATGGAATGCCACGAGGTACTTGCCGCTTACGGTACCGCCGAACCACTCGAACGAGTCATCGTTGCAGTATGACACCTGCACGTGGTCAATCTTGGTGCCGCTACCCACAGAGCCCATGGTCAGACCGTTGATTTCCTTGTTGGGCTCAAGGGGGTAGCCTGCAAACTCGATGCGCACATAGCTCAGCACACCCGAGTTGTCGCTGTTGTCATTTCCTCCGTGCTTGGTGCGCGGACCGCCCTCAATCTGCATCTCTGTCTGGTTGTTCTGTGCCTTTCCGCAGAGTATGATACCTCCCCAGTCGCCGGGCTTGCGCTGTCCCTGTGGCATCTCAGAGGTGAACACGATGGGTTCGGTGGCAGTGCCCTGGGCAATCAGTTTGCCTCCTCTTTCAGCAATCAGTGCCGCCTTTGTCTGCTTGTCGCCCTTGATGACGGTGCCCGGCTCAATGGTCAGTGTCGCCCCATCGGCAATGTATATCCAGCCTTTCAGCAGATAGGTGCCTTTCTTCAGGGTCTGGTTGCCGGTGAACACCAGTTCCTGGTCGCCGTTGCCGATAACCTTTCCTTCGGCGTTCTCTTTTCCGTTGTCGTCAAACAGCAGGTGGTCGCATGCGTTCTGGCCGCCGTTGATGGTCCATACGTAGGCTTCGCTGCCGTCTCCATTGCCGTTTCCGTCACCGTTGTTGTCATCGCTGCTGCAAGCCACAGTCATGGCTGCCATTACAAGGATAGCAGTGTATCCCAAAAAATTTCTCTTTTTCATGTTTCTAAGTGATTTGAAAATCATTGTTTATTTCCTTTTATTATGATATTCTGTTTATTGTTTTGCGTTCTTGCGACGGATGTCATAAGGCAGGTCGCCATCAGTATGGCTCAGAATCTGTATGACACCATCAGGCTGAAGTTGCGTCCCGGGCGGTATTCGCGTGTTATCTGTTCCACCTCCTTGCAGGTGCCGTCGGGCATGGTCACGTCGGCGAATTGCTTGTATGACACTTTCTCTGCCAGCAGGTCTTTCACGGCTGCTCTTATCTCCCAGTGTTCGCCCAGGTTCTTGCTCATTGTCAGATCTACGGTGTTCCGGGGCATCTCATAACTGTCGGGGATGCGGGCGTTGTCTTCACTTCCCGTGGAGCCTTCGCTGCGTCCCACGCCGATGATGCGCTTTCCGATGCGGTTGTACAGCAGTGCGACGTTGAGGCGTATGCCGGGATGGCGGTAGAACAGTCCGGTGTTTACCAGATAGGGCGACTGTCCCTGCATGGGGCGGTTGGCAAAGCGCGAACCGTCGGCAAATTTCACCCTGCTGTGGATGAGAGAGCCGTTGAACGACCAGCTGAAGCCTCGGAGTCCGATGAAGCCCAGGTCTTTTCTGATGTCCAGTTCCAAACCGTAGTTGTCGGCACTCTTGGCATTCTCGAAAGAGTAGATGTAGTCGGTGCCTCCCGATACCGTGTAGGTCCATTCTATGGGGTTTTCAAACCGCTTGTAGAAAGCCGCCAGCGTTATCTGCTCGCCGGCACTGGGATACCACTCGTATCTCACGTCCACGTTGTGTATGTAGCAGGTCTTCAGGTCGGCATTTCCCATCACGCTCGATGCCAGGTCGAAATCATAATATACCGAGGTAGATACCTCCCTGAATTCCGGACGGTTCACCGATTTTCCGTAAGACAGCCTCACCTGCTGCTGCTCGTTGAACTTGTAGGTGGTGTTGACAGAGGGAAACAGGTCGCTGCTGCGGTAGAAGCGGCTCTTCTCGCTCACCTCGTAGTCGCGGGTGTTGGAGATAAGTTCCATCTCGTTGAACTCGTACCTTACGCCGGCATAGATGTTCAGTCTGCCGATGGGCAGTGACAGTGCCGCGTATGCAGCCCCCAGTTTGTTGTTGCCCTTGTAGTTGTTGCGCATGTGCGGTTCCTCCAGCAGATACAGTCCTCTGTCGCCCAGCATGTTGTCGTTGCCCAGCAGTTCCGGGATGCTGATGCTCCTGAAATCTCGCGGCAGGTCATTGTCCGTGGTGTTTATTTGGTAGAGCAGTTGCCGTGTGGTGTATTTTCGGGTGCGGTATTCCCCATATACTCCCGTCTTGATGGCTGATTTTCCCCATCCCAGTGCATACTTGTCGTTGATGTTTGCCGACAGGATATGCTCGTCCAGTTTGGTGTATTCGCGCTTGAGGTCGTTGGTGCGTTCCAGTTCCATTACCCCCGGATTGCTTGCGTCATTCACCAGATAGCGCCTTCTGTCGGGCATGTTGCGGTTGGCAAAGGCATAACTGCCGCTCCATTCCAGGTTGTGCCTGTTCAGTGTGTGGTGTCCGGTCAGTTGCATGTTGTAGGTGGTGCGTGTGCGGTTCAGGTATTCCGCGCTCTGCTCCAGGTCCGACTGTGCGCTCAGTCCTTCTCGCCAGGTATATCGGTTGTTGTTCAGCAGGTTGAAGATGTTCTTCAGTTCCAGTTTGTGGTTGCCGTTGGCGCTCAGGAAGGTCAGGTTGAGCAGTGCCCCTATTCTGTTGTTCACATTGTACTGCTGGTCGGTGGAGCGTCTCAGGTAGTTGCGCTGGTCGTTGCTCACGTCGTAGATGCCGAACAGGTTGTTCTGCATGTCGCTGTAGGTGCGGTATTCGTGGGTGTAGTTCACTGCTCCCACCATGCCCAGTCTGTGCTCTCCCCAGTTGCAGTGGGCAGCCCAGTCGGCTCCCAGCTTCAGGTCGCTTGCCGGCTTCTTGTCCTTCACCTGCCACTGTGTTTTGGGGTCAAGGTTGTCAAAGTTGCCGTTGCCCTTGTCGGCATACTGCAGGTTGCTGAAGTGGGTGGCGTCGTTGATGTTGCCTCCCACACTCACCTGCAGCATGTTGCTGCTGGGTATCGCCTTGGTGTTCAGTTGGATGAAGCCTCCCGTGAAGTCGGCGGGAAATTCGGGCGAGGGCGACTTCACAATCACCAGGTTGTCTATCTGACTGCCCGGGATGATGTCGAACGAGAAAGCGCGTGAGTCGGCTTCGCTGCTGGGCACCGCTCCTCCGTTTATCCATACATTATTATATCGCTGCGACAGTCCTCTCACCATCACAAACTTGTCTTCTATCAGGCTCACACCCGGCACGCGCCTTATCACTTCGCCTGCATTGTTGTCTTGTGTCTTCCTTATCTCTTGCGCCGAGATGTTGCTCAGCACCAGTTCGCTCTCTTTCGCCACGGCGATGACGGCGGCCTCGGTGTTGCGCCTTATCATGCCGGTCACCCTCACTTCGCCCAGTTCCTTTTCCTTGGTGGTCACGCTGTCGGTGGCGGTGGTGTCGCCTTGTACAGTAGTGTTCTTGTCGGTTTGTGCCTGTGTGGTGACAGAGGCAAGCATCAGTGTCACTGCTGTTGCCCACATCTTCATGCTCAGGCGTTTGTTTCCTTTTGTCATCATTCTGTTGTTTTTACCTTTTTGTTTTCGCCGGCAAAGGTAGTGCTGCCATGTTTCAACACGGTGGCATGGGCGTGACAATTTCCGTCAAAAGTATTACAATGCTGTGATGGATGACATGGGGAAGCCCTTCACCTGAAACCGTGCCAAAGAAAAAGTGGCATCTGTGTGTGCAGATGCCACTCTCTTCATACTCTTCCATGTGGTGTGTAGCAAAGAGGTGTCTGTTCCGGGGGATGCCGTTCTGTCCCCTTGCCGGTAATGTCAGAAATAGATGTTGTAAGGTGTCAGATGAATGACATCGACACCGCGCTTGTCATCGTACTCGATTTCTATCTTGTCTTCACGGGCCAACCAGCCGATTGCAGCATTCAGTATGTAGTCACTCAGATTGCATCTCTGTTTCAGCTGGAGGTAGGTCAGTGAGTTTGTCTCGCTCAGAATGTGCCATACAATGCCTGCGGCATTTCCTATTGACTTTTTGTCCATGATGGTGTCTTTTGAAGTTAATAATCCAGTGTGTTTCTTCCTGTTGCCTGTATGTATTCCGTGGTCTTGACCTTGAATCCGGAAAATGCCTCGATGTATTTGTCATGGCTTTGCTGGAAAAGGGTCTGTGCTTCAAGCAGGTCGCTCATGGTGGAGGTGCCTGCCCGGTAGTGGTCTTCGCTCAGGCGGAGGTTTTCGGAAGACTGGTCGATGGCCTGGCGCGCGATGACCATCTTCTTGTGGGCGTCAGTAAGGTCGTTTCATGCCTGCTGCATGGCGATGACAAGCCGTTCCGACTGGTCGTGCATCAGGTTCTCTGCATTCTCCACGTTCAGTCTTTCTTTCCTGATGGCATGGGAACCGCCCCACCAGCCGGACAGCGGCACACTGACCGAGACAAAGCCGAGGGCAAAGGGATGGTCACGGTTCATCAGGTTGTCGTACATGTATCCTGCACCCGCTGCCACTGTCGGCAGGTTCCTCCCCACAGCAAGCCGTTGCTGCAGGCGGCTCGCCTTGACGTTCTGCTGATGCAGACGGTAAGAAGTGGTTTGCGGCAAGGCTGCGTCGTGGTTTACAAGGAGATGCTGCGGCAGGGGCGGCACGCTGTCGGTGTCCACCTCCGCATCCAGGGAGAAGTCTTCCGGAAAGATGCCGGTGTATTGCGCAAGCGACATGCGGCTTACCGACAGGGCGTTGTTCAGACAGATACGTGTGCTCTCCATGTCGCCTTGCCTGAGCCGTATCTGCAGCAGGTCGTTGCGTGTGGCGATGCCTGCCTCTACGGCAGCGGTCACATCGCGGCAGATACGGTCGAGTTGTTTCTCCACCGTCTCCACGGTCTTCAGTTTCTCCTGCAGGGTGATGATTTGCCAGAAATACTTCTCCACTGTGAGAAGCACCTCGTTTGCTGAGGCCTCCCTGCTGATGCGGTTGCTCTCTACTCCGACCTTGGCGAGCCTGTTGGCATTTATAATCTGCCCTCCGGCGAAAACAGGTTGGGAGAGGGTGACACCACCGGCAACGCCGTTTTTCATCAGTGACATCTCCGCTCCCTCGCCCATATCCATCTGCAGCAGTCCCTTGTTGGCGGCAAAGCCCATGCCCGTGGCACTCACCGAAGGGAAATACTTCGTGAATGCCTCGCGCTCTGCCTGGCGTGCCGCCTCGACGGAATTGTCGGCATTGCGCATCTTCACGTTGTTTTCCAGTGCCAGCCGGCGGCATTCGCCGATGCCGTATCGTTGTTGTGCCGATGCAAGGCTTGCAGCCGATGCAACCGCCATTATAGTTACACCTTTTATTACATATCCCATAACTTCCCTATGACTCCTTTTTGACTCCATACTGCTTCCTGTAAGTTCATTGTTTCTCCAATAGTTCGTTTTCGGCCCGGCGACGGGTGCTTCCTGTCAGCATCTTCCAGTATGCCACAGGGATGACGGTGAGGATGAACAGCATCGTGATGACGGTGCCGTAGAAGATGACGGTGCCCATCGGCATCCAGAGTCCGCTGCCCCCGAGAATCATCGGGATAACGCCCATCGACGCCGCTGCCGAAGTGAGGAAGATGGGACGCATACGCCGTTTGGCGGAGTGGAAGATGGCATCACGCACGTTCATGTGCCCGTCGCTCCGGAGTTCTTCGGCATAGTCAATCATGATGATGCCGTTGCGCACAAGTATTCCCATCAGACTGACGATTCCCAGCACACTTGTCACGCCGAAGTCGGTGCCCTGTATGAGCACACCGAGGGCGGTGCCCATCAGGCTGAGCAGCAGGCACACTACGAGGAGTGTGGCTGTGGCGACGCGCTTGAAGTGGGCGACGAGAATAAAGAAGATGATAACCACAGCAATGAGCAGACCACCCATGATGTTGGGCATTTGCTCTTCATCCTCCTCTATCTCGCCGCCATACTCCAATGTCACTCCTTCGGTCGCGGATTCCTTGCCGAGCAGGGCTTTCAGTCTTGAGGTCGCTTCCATCGTGTTCACTCCCCGTGCGGTTTCTGCCATCACCGTGATACAGCGCACGCCGTTGCGGCGCACTATCTGTCCGTGCTCCCACGACGGGCGTATGCTTGCCACCTGACGGAGCGGCACGGTTGCCAGCCCTCCGCCTGCGGCAATGCGTTCGCGCAGCAGGTCGGCGGTGACGGCAGAATCGGCATGGGTGCTTTTCAGCACCACGCTGATGTCGTAATCGTTCTCCCACACCGTGCCTACTCCTATACCGCTGCCGTAGCGCATGGCAAGCGTGGCTTCCAGTTGTGCGTTGCTGATGCCGAGCCGTGTTGACTGGTGCTCGTCAAGGGTTACCCGTGTGGCGGCAAGCGGTTCGTTGAAGTTGGTGCGCACGATGTCGAGTTCGGGCATATTGCGCATCAGAGCCTCCACACGTTCCGCCTCTTTCCTTATGGCTGTCAGGTTGTCACCGCTGAGCCGCACCTCGATGGGGTTGGCTGCCTGACTGTAACCTAACTGCTTGAAGCGGACGACGGCTTCGGGAAAGGCAGCCTTGTAGCGTGGGGTCAGTTCGTCAAGCAGTGCCTCGGTATCCTTGTCGCCTGTGGTGTTCACGATGAACTGGGCGAAGTTGCTGCCGCCCATCTGCGGGGCGTAGGATGTCTGGAAACGTGGAGAACTGCAACCCTTGAACGAAGCCACCGACACCACGCGCTTGTCCTTGCGTATGATGCGTTCAAGGCTGTCGGCAATGGCCGCGGTCTTCTCCACGGCGGTGCCTGTGGGCAGGTATATCTCCACGGCAAACTGGTTGCGCTCTGCCGTAGGCATCAGCCGTTGGGGTACAAGGGTCATCATCCATATACCCACAACAACCGACCCGACTCCAACGCCGAGCGTGGTCTTGGGGTAACGGAAGCACAGCTCTATCAGACGGTCGTACCAGCGCTGCAGGATGTCAAGAAGCCCCCTTGCCCTCTGCGCCTTCTTTGCTCTCCGGAGGTGGGTAGAGGATGGGGGCTTTATGAACCAGAACTGCATGAACGGCACGAGTAGCTCAGCCACCAGCAGCGAAATCATCAGTATCAGCGTTATTGCCCAAGGGAAACTGGCGAGGAAGTCGCCGAACATTCCCGTCATGGTGAACAGGAACGGGAAGAAGGTGATGCTGATGGCAAGCGTGGCAGAGAAGATGGATTTGAAGAAGTGGGTGGCACTCTGGATGGAAGCGTGCCAGCGCGACTGCCCTTCGGAGATGAGTTCCAGATAACTGTCGATGATGACGATGGAGTTGTCAACAATCATGCCGAGCGTCACGATGAGAGCGGCAAGCGTCACAGTGTTCAGTTCGATGTCGAACGCATAGAACAGTCCCAGCGAGATGAAGATGCTGATGGGGATGGTGGATGCCGCCACCAGTGCCACGCGCATGGGCAGCAGCAACATCACCACGATGACCACGGCACAGATGGCAATGACCAGTTCATGGAGGAAGTTGTCCACGCTGTCGCCCACCACCTGGCTCTGGTCGGTTATCTTGAACACTCCCACGTCTTCGGGCAATGTCTTCTGGAAAGCTTCCAACTCTGCCTTTACAGCCTCGCCCATCTTGACGATGTTCTTGCCTTTCTTCATCTCTACACTGAGCAGCAGGCACTTGCGCCCGTTGTTCGTAATGAGGCTTTCCGCCACGGGATATTCCCTCACCACCCGTGCCACGTCTTTCAGCCTCACGGTTTGCCCGGCGGGCGTTGACAGCACAATCATCTCCTGCACGTCGCGCACGGAGTTGATGCTCCTGCTCACGTATATGGGCGACACCTGCCTGCCGTTTTTCACTCTCCCTGCCGTGGTGGCAAATCCCTTGCTGAACAGGGTCATGGCAAGTGTCTGGTCGTTCATGCCGTAGTGGGCGAGCCGCCCGTTGTCGAGATAAACCGAAATCTGCTCCTGCTGCATCCCCGATACGGTCATCCGCCCCACACTCTCCACGCGGCGCAGGCGGTCTTTCAACCTGTCCATGTAGTCGTTCAGTTCGCGGTAGGTCTTCTGCTCGCTCTCCAGTGTGATGAGCAGTGCCGATGTGTCGCCGAAGTCGTCCTGCACGGCTATTGCCACGACCGACTGCGGCAGTTCTGCCTTGAAGGCATTGATGCCGTGCTTGAACTTGCTCCAGAACTCGTCCTTGTTGTGCAGGTTGTCATTCAGTTCCACCTGTACGATGACCATGCCGTCGCGGCTCATCGAGAAGGTCTTGGCCTTCTTCACCTCCTTGTAACTGAAGATGTAGTTCTCCAAGGGTTTCGCCACCTGCTCCTCTGCCTCTGCCGATGTATATCCCGGGCACACCGCGATGACCACGCCCTGGCGTATGGTGAAGTCGGGAAACTCGTTCTTGTTCATCTCCGACAACCCGAAGCAGCCGAACGCCATCAGGCAGCATGTCAGCAGAATCACAATCTGCCGGTAGTGCATCGCCCATTCCACTATTCCCCTTTTGGGGGCTTTATGTTTTTCCTTCTTCATTTCTGAACCATGACTTAAGTTCTGCATATATTCATCCCCTCGCTCACCTTCTGCTGCCCCTCGACAATCACCTCGTCACCGATGTGCAGCCCGTTTGTGATGGTCACTCCGCCGTCTGTCATTTCTCCCGTTTCCACAAAGCGGCGCACGGCCTTGTCCTTGTCGCATACCCACACGAAGTGGCGGTTGTCGCTTGTAAGACCCACCACGTTTGCCGGCAGGATGATTGCCGTTCGTCCGGTGTCATGGCAGACATCCGCTTCGCATATCATCCCCGGCAGCAGTTCTCCCAGGGGATTGTCAACACAGATTTTCACCTCGTATGCACGTGAAAGGTTGTCGGCTGCCACGCCCTTTTCTGCAATGGTTCCCGTGTATGGCTTGCCGCCCAGTGCCGGTATGCTGATTTCGGCGTGTCCGCCTGTGCGGATGCCGCTCATCTCGTTCTCAGGTACCGAGATGCTCACTTTCACCCTGTCGATGCAGACAATCCTGACCACAGGCATTCCGGGACTGACATTCTGCCCAGACTCCACCGCCTTTTCGGAAACGACACCGCTGAAAGGGGCATACAGCCTGCTGTCTGCCAGGTTCTTGCGGGCAATGCTTTCTGCCGACTGAGCCTGCCGCAGTTTGCTCTGCACCTCCACCCATTGTATTTCCGGAAGGCTGCCGTTGTCGTGCAGTTGTCTCATTCGGTTGCAGGCATCGGTTGCCTGTTCCAGCATGGCTGCCGCCGCCTCGTGTGCCTGCTCCAGGGAAGTCTTGTCGAGTACGGCAATCAGTTGCCCCTTGGCAATGCGCTGCCCTTCGTGGACAAGGATGCTCTCCACCGTCCCGCCTACGGCAAAACTCAGCATCGCACCTTTAGCCTCTTCCACCGTGCCGGAATACCGGTTCCCGCTTTCAGGCACGGAAGCCGTTATCCTGCATACCTTCACTTCCACCGGAGCCGTCTTCCGCCCCTCGCTGCCCTTGCATCCTGCCAGTATCAGGCAGAGGCAAGCCAATACATACGCGTCAATTGTCTTTTTCATCATGGATGTCCTTTTCCTTAAAAACAACATTGCGAAATTAGTCTGTTTCCGTTTCCCGTCCATGTTCAAATCACCCGCATAATTGGAGTAAAACTCCTTTGGACACAATATAGGGAACAATAGGACCATATTTGGGGAAAATGGGACATGGGCATTGGGGCTTTTTCCTTATCTTTGCCCACGATAAGGAGAAGATTATGGATTCATTTGAGCAAATGAGGAAACTGAACATGTATGACGTGTACTACAAGACGGATGCCGACTATATCGACGAGAACATTGCACTGTACATGAACATTAAGGACATTCCTGTTGACAACGAGGCCGTCCGCCTTGACATGTACGTCATTCTTGCCTGCATCCATGGCAGGATGGAAGTAAGCATCGACAGCATCCCTTACACCATTGCAGGCAATGATGTCATCATGTGTCTGCCAACCCATCTGGTGAACAACTGTCTGGTCAGCCCTGATTTCGAAGGGATGGTGTTGTGCGTGTCACTCAAGGCGTTGAAAGAACTTGTCAATGAAAAGATGTTGTGGGAGCGAGGGCTGAAGGTGATGAACTCTCCTCTGATTCACATTCTGGATGACAGTGCCCACGACCTCATGGAATACAGCCGTGCTGTCCATACCGCCATCCATTCCTCCCACAAACCGTTCAGACGGCAGATTATCATGTCGCTTGTCAGGGCGTGTGTCTATGAACTGATGTCCAACATAGACATATCCGAGTCGGACAGCATGCCGCGTCTGACCCGCAAAGACTATCTTTTCCGCTCGTTCCTGGAACTCATGACCGGGCTTGACGTCAAACCGCGCACTGTGCAATGGTATGCAGACAAACTGAATGTCTCATCAAAATATTTGTCCACCGTATGTAAGGAGGTCAGCGGACGCACTGCTTTCCAATGGATCTGCGAGTCGGTGGAAAAGGACATTACCTGTTGGCTGCAGAACTCAAATCTCTCCATCAAGGAAATAGTGAATGTCCTGCAGTTCCCCAACAATTCCTTTTTCGGGAAGTACTGTCGCCAGCATTTCGGGATGTCTCCCACGGAATACCGGGAACATCTCCGCCGCAACAGCGAAGACTGATTTTCGCTTCATCTGTCAACTTTCAGTTAATGAAAGAAAAAGTGTCTGGTGAAATCAGGAAAAGACAACCCGAAAAACCATGTTTTCCGTGGACGTACGTCCTGACTGCTATGGACGTACGACCATAGAACCTTTGAACGAGCGTGAACGGGAGTGAACGGGAACCGAAAAAACGGATGCCACTCCGACCCGTCATCGGTATTCAGCGGCCTTTACCGACATGCCATGACCTTCCCAAGGACACTGTCATTGAGTGCGGCAGCTTTCAAAACTCCTCTGCAACAGGTTTTCCCTCCAGCCATGCAGCCATGTTGAGCACCAGCAGGTTCCAGTTCTGAAAACCTTTGTTCAGCACGGGTTCTCCGTTCTCAGGCAGGTAGTATTCATGCAGCGCCCCGAACCGCTCGTAATCTCTGCCCAGCAGCAGGATGGTCTTTTCTGCCAGTTCCTGTGCTTCCTCTCGGTAGCCGTATTTTACCAGCCCTCTGAATACAAGGTAGTTGACGTTGATCCATATCGGTCCCTGCCATGAAGAGGGGTTGCCGCTGGCGCGCAGGTCATACATCTTTTCCATGGGCGAGAGCGTGCGGATGCCTGCCGGCGCGTTGAAGGAAGTGGTGTCCTTGTAGTGCTTCTCCACCATGCTCCGAGCCTGTGCTTCTGTCGCCACCCCTGCCCATAGTGCCATGAATCCGCTCCACACGCTGAGACGCTGTATCAGGCAGTGGTAGGTGCGCGGTTGGCCCACGTGGAGAAACAGTTGTCCCGGTTTTACCCCATCGACATCGGGGGCGACAACGGGCAGCAGGTTCAGGTCAACGCTGTAATAGAAGCCATCGCGAGGGTCCCAGCAGTGTTCCTGTATTCTGGCTTTCAGGCTCTTGGCTTCTGTGCCAAACCTGTCTGCTATCCCGTTCATGTGCAGACAGTCGGCAAGATATTCCATGGCAAGCAGTTCCCTGTACATCAGTGCGTTGAGGAAGATGGAGCCCGAACTGCCGTGGGGGCGGTAGAACGTGCTGGGGTCGTTGTCCACCCCTATCGCCTCGTCCGTCTGCCAGTACATCAGTCCTGTGGCGGCATGGCGGTGGTAGTTCAGGTACAGGCTCTCGAAAGCCTGCAGCTTGTAGAAGTGCTCTCTCAGCCATTCCGCATCGCCCCCCATGTTGCGCACGATGAAAGCAGCGTGCTGGGCGATGGTGGGCTTGTGCATGTTGCTCTTCCATGGGTTCCTGTTGGCCAGCATCTCTTCGCGCGAAGGGGCGTCGCGTTCAATCCAGATGGGAATCCATCCGTCCATTCCGCCGTAATGCAGGGCATTGAGCACGCATCCCTGTTCGTATTGCAGTGCCTCCTGACGGTCCTTGTCGGTGCCGTGCTCCAGCAGTATCTGGCGCAGTGCCACGTCACTGAGCCATGAATCCCAATCCCATAGCATGTCCAGGTACTGGTTGCTGCCCGGTGCCAGGAAAGGATATACCAAGGCTTTCCCTTTTTCGCGGTACATCCCCTTCATGTCGCGGTAGATGTGCTGGCGGCACAGTGAGATGTATTTCTTCACGTTCTCCGGCGTGCGTTCCGGCAGTTGTGCCCTCACGGACAAGGGGGCAAGAAGCAGCAGGCAGAGCAGCAGGCGTGCCATGTGCGGCTGTGGAATGTGTCGGGTGGGTTTCATGGTGGGTGTTTTTCGGTGAGGTCAGTAGATTCCGGGGTTGTGGCGGAAGCATGTGTCTTACGCCCGGGATATGAAAAATGGGCGCACCGCAACAGGTGCGCCCATCCCCTTGCATTTATATATCAAAGATTGGGGTTGATTTTGTTCCATTCGTTCACGGGAGGCACGATGTCGAGCGTTACGAGTTCGTCGCGCATCTTGCACAGGTGGGCATAACTTGCGTCCAGTGCAGCCATTTCCTCTGCTGTCCCCTCGGGCATCTTGTAGGTGCATCCGTCGGTAGAGAGGGTGGTGTCCATTGCCATCATGATGTTCTGGTACTTCTCGTTCTTCACGTATGTGCCTGCGGGCCACTGGAAGGCTTCGCCGCCCATCACGGCACGAATCATCTCTACAGAGCAGTAGGCAGGGCTCTGCCATGAACTGCGGCCGCGGAGCTGAATAATCTTGGCACCGCCCTGTACCACGTCGGTGCGCAGTTTTTCCCATTCCTCCTGAGGCAGGGCGTCTGTGCCGATGATGCTGCTCAGAGGCTTGCCCTGAATCATCACCTTGCTGCCGAATACAGCCATCTGCTCACCGTGTCCGCCAAAGGTGCGGCAACCGGTAACATCGTCGCTCTTTACGCCAAACTTCTTGCAGAGTTCGCTGCGCAGACGGGTAGAGTCGAGGGCGGCAAGAGTGGTTACCTGTGAGGGTTTCAGTCCTGAATAGAGCAAGGTCACCAATCCGGTGAGGTCAGCAGGGTTGAAGATTACCACCACGTGCTTCACGTCGGGGCAATACTGCTTGATGTTCTTTCCCAGTTCCTCTGCAATCTTGCAGTTGCCAGCCAACAGGTCTTCGCGGGTCATGCCAGCCTTGCGGGGAGCACCGCCCGAGGAAATGATATATTTGGCATCTTTGAAAGCCTCTGCCACGTCGGTGGTGGCGGTGAGGTTCACGCTGTCGTATCCGCAGTGGAACATCTCTTCCATCACACCCTCCATGCCGGGAGCGTAAACGTCGTACAGGCATACGTTAGGAGTGAGTTTCATTGTCAATGCCGTCTGCACCATGGTAGAACCGATGGCACCACCGGCACCTACAATCACCAGTTTGTCGTTAGTTAAGAATCCCATAATTGTATTGATGTTATATTTAGTAATGTGTTGTCTTTAAACCCTTTCAGTCGGGGAAAAACATCCTTTTACCTGAAGCGCAGACGGGACAGCCCTCGTCATAAACGCAGGGCAAAGTTAGTAAAAAAGAGTGGTTTGCCGCTCATTTCAGCAAAGATAATTTGTTATAAATTCTGAAAACATGTATCTTTGTAAGGTACAAATTGCAAAACAATGACAAATTCAACAATCGTGCAACGTCTGGATGACCTGAGAGCCATTCTGAGAGAAGAGAAGATGGATGCCTTCATCTTTCCGAGTACCGACCCGCATCATGGAGAGTATGTGCCCGACCACTGGAAGGGGAGAGAGTATGTGAGCGGGTTCAACGGGTCGGCAGGCACCGTGGTGGTCACCCTTGACGAGGCGGCACTGTGGACCGATTCGCGCTATTTCCTGGCGGCAGAGGAGCAGTTGCAGGGCACCGGTATCGTGTTGATGAAGGAGCGGATGCAGGGCACACCCTCTGTCACAGGATGGCTGGGACAGAAACTTTGCGAGGTGAGGGGTGCCGTGGTGGGTGTTGACGGCATGGTGAACAGTGCTGCCGCCGTGAAAGAGTGGACAGAGGAGTTGAAGCGAGAAGGAGGTATCACGCTGCGCACCAATTTCGATCCCCTGCAGCGCCTGTGGAGAGAGCGTCCGTCGCTGCCAACGGGCAGCATCGTGGTGCATCCGTTAGAGTATGCCGGCGAGAGCTGCGCTGAAAAACTGGCACGAGTGAGGCAGTGGATGAGTGCCAATACAGTGTGCGGCATCCTGGTGTCGGCACTCGACGATATCGCCTGGCTCACCAACCTGCGCGGCACTGACGTGCACTGCACTCCCGTGTTCGTGGCATACATGATTGTCATGCAGGAAAAGGCGGTGCTGTTTGCCGACAGACAGAGGATGACGGATGATGCCCTGCTGCAGATGCGGCAGAGTGGGGTGGAGGTTGCCCCCTATGGCAGCGTGGGCGATGCCCTGAAGCAGTATGGCGAATACAACATACTGATGGACGAGGGAGAGACTTCGTACACATTATATAATAAGGTGCGCTGCATGGAGAAAAGAAACGGTGCGTCTCCCATTCCTATGATGAAAGCTGTGAAGAATGATGCAGAGATAGCCGGATTCAGAAGAGCCATGGTGCGTGACGGGGTTGCCATGGTAAGATTCCTGCGCTGGCTGAAGCCCGCTGTGCAGGCAGGTGGACAGACGGAAATGAGCATCGACAGGCAGTTGACCCGGTTCAGAGCGGCACAGGAAGAGTTCAGGGATATCTCGTTCGACACCATCGCCGGCTACCAGGAGCATGGAGCCATTGTGCACTATGAAGCCACTCCTGAGAGTGATGCCCCGCTCAAGGCTGAGGGATTGCTGCTGCTCGACAGTGGTGCACAGTATGCCGACGGCACCACCGATATCACACGTACCATTGCATTGGGTCCCCTTACTCCTGAACAGCGCCATGTCTATACCCTGGTGCTGAAAGGGCATATCCGGCTTGCTATGGCAAAATTCCCGGAAGGAGCCACAGGTACGCAGATAGACATGATGGCGCGCAGTGCCATGTGGCGTGAGGGGATGAACTACATGCACGGAACGGGGCATGGTGTGGGCAGCTACCTGTCGGTGCATGAGGGGCCTCATCAGATACGTATGGAGTGGAGGGGTGCTCCCCTGTTGCCGGGAATGACAGTGACCAATGAGCCCGGGCTCTATCTTGACCACCGTTTTGGCGTGCGAATTGAAAATACCATGCTTGTTACTCCTTATATGCAGACGGAGTTCGGCAAGTTCCTGCAGCTGGAACCCCTTACGCTGTGTCCCATAGATATGGAGCCTGTCAATGCCGAGGAACTGGAACAGGAAGAGAAATTGTGGCTCAACGGCTATCACCGTCATGTGTTTGAAACCCTCTCGCCGTGGTTGCAAGATGAAGAAAGGGAGTGGTTGCGACTGGTTACGCGGCCAGTGGAATGACAGGATGTTATGACGATGCAGGTGTGGGGAGGCATTCGTCATGTGGCGGATATGGGAGAAGGTGGAATGCTTTTCATACGTAAAAGAAAATGACATAAATGTTTGGCGGATAAAATATTAAGTTGTAATTTTGCACCCGCTAATCGTGGCACCATGCCCGAAAACATGTTTAATTATAAATTCTAAATCAAAAAAACAAATGATTATTGTACCCGTAAAAGAAGGCGAGAACATTGAAAAGGCCCTCAAGAAATTCAAGAGAAAGTTTGAGAAGACAGGTGTTGTGAAAGAACTCCGCGCACGTCAGCAATTCGACAAACCGTCTGTTTTGAAGAGGCTCAAGATGGAACGCGCCATTTACGTGCAGAAACTCAAGAACACCGAGGAATAAAATAGTTCCCGGAAAATTTGGTAGTTCGAATAAATTTCCGTATTTTCGTTGCCGAAACATCGTTAAAGTGCAACCGTTTTGAGGATGATTGAGAAGTTCTTGAACTACTTGTGCTCGGAGAAAAATTATTCGCCGAGAACCATCGAAAGTTACAGGTCGGACCTTGAGACTTTTGAAGAGTATTTCGAGATGCTTGACAGCCAACTCTCTTGGGAAACCATAGATTCTGATGTGGTGAGAGGATGGATGGAGCACATGATGGATGGGGGGAATGCCGCCAGTACCGTCAACCGCAGGCTCAGTGCTTTGCGATCGCTCTATCGCTTCGCCCTGACAAGGGATATGGTGAAACGCAACCCGGCACACCTTATAAGGGGGCCGAAAAAGGCCAAGTTGCTGCCGCAATTCGTGCGGGAAAGTGATATGGACAGGTTGCTCGACGGAGAGGGCATGTGGAATGGGACATTTGAGGATATGCGTGCGCGCACCATACTGATGATGTTTTACGAGACAGGCATTCGGCTTGCAGAGTTGGTTTCCTTGGACGACGGTGCTGTGGATTTCATGGAAGCGCAGATTAAGGTGACAGGGAAGAGAGACAAGCAGAGAATTGTACCTTTCGGACCTGAACTGGAGAATGCGCTGGAAGCCTATATCAAGGAAAGGGATGCACAGGTGAGGAACCGTTGCGGAGCGCTCTTTGTCGATGACCGGGGCAGGAGAATGACCCCCGAAAAGGTGAGAACCCTGGTAAGGGACAACCTGCAGAAGGTGACCACGATGAAGAAGCGTTCGCCGCATGTGCTCAGGCATTCGTTTGCCACTGCCATGCTCAATAACGATGCCGGATTGGAAAGCGTGCAAAAACTGCTGGGACATGAAAGTCTTGCTACAACCGAGATTTACACCCACACCACGTTTGAGCAACTGAAAAAAGTGTATAACAAAGCTCATCCAAGAGCGTAAAAACGGAGGTATTTATGGAAATCAAGATTCAGTCAATTCATTTCGATGCTACCGAGAAATTACAGGCGTTCATCCAAAAGAAGGTCGCCAAGTTGGAAAAGTCTTACGAAGATATACAGAAAGTAGAGGTGGTATTAAAGGTAGTGAAGCCTGCTACCGCGCAGAACAAGGAGGTAAACATTACAGTTTCGGTGCCCGGTCACTCCGTATATATGGAAAAGGTGAGTGATACCTTTGAAGAAGGTGTAGATCTCTGCGTGGATTCATTGAAGGTGCAACTGCAGAAAATCAAAGAAAAAACGAGAAATTATTAAAAAAGTCACGAAAAGTTTTGGTGATTTAAAAAATATGGCTAACTTTGCAGCCGTTTTCAGACAAGTCGTAGCTCGCGAGGGAACGGCTGCAAAGAACGCCTCTTTAGCTCAGTTGGCCAGAGCACGTGATTTGTAATCTCGGGGTCGTTG
>JBJEKQ010000022.1:0-17564 GCA_051878715.1 Prevotella sp. | reverse complement strand
ATTGATGGGCGTAACGTTGACACCATCGGTGCTGCTGAGGAAGATGTTTGCCATGTCCTCATCCAAACTGCTGGGGTCAGCCACGTATGCCACTTCCTTGGCTCTCTCAACATCGGGAGCATCACCTTCATCGATGATAATCGACTGGATGTCAAGACCGCCGGTCACGGCAATCAGTTTCACCTCTACAGAATCCTCCACATCGGCCTTTACCTGCCATACCAGTGTTTGGAATCCTTCAGGACCAAGACAGATACCGTTCGTAGGACCTTCAATGTATTCAAGGTTGTCACTTCCCTTGAATCCACGGTCAGTAGCTGTACCATTGGCAGACTTGGCAACCATGGTCACTTTCTGTCCGGCTGCCAGTTTGGGCAGACCAATCTCCATGTTGTTTCGTGCTACACGGATGGTGGCGGGGTCGAGCAAGTAGTTGCTGCCACTACTGAGTCCGGCGGTACCGAACACAAGACCTTTCAACTCGGCAATATCCTCGCCGTTGGCCTGAAGGGTACCGGACATCTTGACAGCGTCCTTCCAGCCTGTGGTTTCACCGGTTTCCGCGTTCGTACGGTTACTAACCCAGTTGGGGTCAGCGTTCAGATTGGCTTTGGTCTCCTCGCTGTATCCTTTGGAGAAGTCCCAAGTTTTTCGCCATTGGGCGTTGGCATTCAAAGCCATTACAAGCATCAGTGATGCTAAAGTAAAAACTTTCCTCATTGTTTGTGAATGTTGTAAATTAGTAAATTTAGTAATAAGATAAGGTCTTTATCAGTCAAATGAAAGACGTTCCAAGTAAAAGTTAAGTGCAAAGATAGAAAAAAAACGGTATCGGGCAAATAAAATCGACATTATTCCTGAAAAGATTGTTAGAAAGGTCTTGTTCCGGACGAATAAACTGTAATATTTGATTTTTACATTTAATGTTTGACAATCATGGAGGATGGTTTGCAAATATGGTTTAATTTTGATTAAAATTTCCGTGTGGCGGGAATGTATTGTTAACCTAAAACAACTAAAACTGTGTTCTGTCCAAGATGAAAAACACCTGAAGCGTGTGAATATCACTAAAAACAATCTATTATAAACATGAGTATCAACAAGAATCTGTTATTTTCAGTAACTGCGATGCTGTGTCTGTCGGGCGGAGTCGTTTCCTGTCAAGACAATCTGTCTGAAAATGACCATTACAAAGCACCCGACTGGTTGAAAGGGAATGCTTATGAAGTGCTGCAACAGGAAGGGAACTACACCAGTTTCCTCCGGGCGGTGGACTTGTCTGACTACAAGTCTACTGTCGCAGGTAAAAGTATCGTTACGGTGATGGCACCTGACGATGGTGCTTTCAGTACGTATCTCAACAGCAAGGGATATGCCAGTGTTGACGACCTCTACAGCAAAGACCCTCAACATTTGAACGAACTGGTAGGCTACCATCTGATGTACTACGCCTACGACTGGAGCAAGATGGTGAACTTCCGTCCGAATGAGGGTGACGGTGCTTCGGACGAACAGAAGGAAGTGAATGCCGGCTATTACTACAAGCACCGCACACGCAGTATCAGTCCCATTGAAGAGCAGCGTGTCAAGCTGACGCCTAATGCCACTTCCGACACCCTCATCAAAGTATATCACTATGAGCGCTATCTGCCGGTTTTCTCCAACAAGATGTTTGAGACCAAGGGTATTGATGCTGCCTACAACTACAACTATTTCTTCCCCAATACGGCATGGAACGGTATCACCGGCGGCAAGGGAGGATTCAACGTGGCTGGAACGGCAGTGTTGGACGAGGACAATGTAGTGACCGACAACGGTTACCTCTATCATGTCAGCCAAGTGCTCGCCCCGTTGGGCACCATTTACGATGAACTGAAGAATACTTCCAAATACTCCCAGTTCCTCTCGCTCTACGACAGTTATTCCACCTATGTCCCTGCAGCGGAAGACATCAACAACTCGTTGGGCTACATCGTCTATGAGCATGAGCACGGCGACCTGCCTTCCATCGCAAGGGAGTGGTATTCAAGTTCATGGATGGTTCTGGAAAAGAACGACATGTATGGCTATAACGTCTTCGCGCCGTCGAACACAGCCATGGATAATTTCTTCGAGACCTATTGGACCAAGGAGGGCGGTTATGGTTCACTCGAAGAGCTCGACCCGCTCATCATACAGTATTTCCTCTACCAGTCGTTTGCCAACAGTAACTTGCCGGTTTTCCCGGAGGAAATCAAGAATGGGACGGTGATGACTGTTTACAACACTCCCGTCAACCTCAATCCCGATGAGGTGACTGACCGCAAGATCTGCAACAACGGTGTGTTTTACGGTATGGACAAAATGGAGGCTCCTGCCATCTTCTCGGCTGTCGTGGGTCCTGCCTTCAAGGATACCACCTACCAGTGCTTCCTCTACTCGCTTGACAGGTCGTCTGTCCTGCTCTCGTTGGCTTCCAACAAGTCGGAGTTTGTTGCTCTTATCCCCTCCAACGAACAGTTTGCCAACACCGACCCTGCCATCCGCCTCTACACGACCACTTCGGGCAAGGAGTTGCAGCAATACAGCAGTGATGCCGGTGCTTTCGTGGCAATGGGTTCGTCTGCATTGTCGAACATAGTCAGCATACACTATGCACAGAACATCAAGGAGTTGCCCATGACTGGCGTCAAGGTGGTTCCCACCAACATCGCTTACAACTACTGGTTTGTGAAGGATGGAATGATTACCACCAATGCCCTTTTCAACGAGCAGTTGGAACCTACCTATACAGGCACTCCGTTCGTGAGTTTGCACAAACTGACCAACAATGATAAAGACTGGAGCAACGGTTCTTCCTACAGTTACGATGCTCCAGCCATCTTCGAAGCCGCTTCCGGCGACGGATTGGGTCACAGGTTGAGTGTCTGCAACGACAAGAACTACCCTTATTATATGTTTGCGCAACTGTTGCAAAAGGCTGGATTGGTGGAGGGAAACGCCCTGTCGTCGAGCATCGTGTTCCCCGATGACCGTTTCTTCGTGTTCATCCCCACCAATGAGGCAATCACAGCCCATCTCTCGGAGATTCCGGGTACGGACAAGTTGACCATCACCGACGGAACACTGAGCGGCACACCTTCATCCACGCAGAAGTCGTTATTGGCCAACTATCTGCGCTCCTATTTCTTCGGCTCCACCCTCAACTCCTTTACAGAATATCCTTATCTGGGTTCTTCGTGCAAAGGCGTGTTCAATACCACCGGTGCCCATAAACTCCAGGTGAAAGACAATGGTACCACGCTGCTGGTCAACTTTGAGGATGGTGGCGAATCCGTACCTGTCAACCTTACTTACGATTGCCTGCCGTTTGCTTTCAACGATGGTGGTTTCCATCTGATTGACGGTATCCTGCAATGATAAATACTACCGACTATGAAAAAGATATATAACATAGCAACAGCAAAGGTTGGGCTGCTGGTAGTTCTGCTCAGTTTGATGGGTTTGAACGCCATGGCGCAACAACAAGTGATAACGGGTACGGTGAGCGAACAGCTCGGCAACAGCCATGAACCCATCCTCGGCGCCAATGTGGTGCTGGTAAACTCCCAGAACCGATATATCAAGGGAGCCGTGACCGACATGGATGGTAACTTCACCCTTCAGGTACCTGCCAATGCCGGTAAACTGAAAATCCGTGCCTCATACATCGGAATGAAAACGAAAACGGTGAACTACACAGGACAGAGTCATCAGAACTTTGTGCTGGAAAGTGACAACAGCCGCACGCTGAAAGAGGTGACTGTCACCTCACGCCGAAGTGACCGTATGGGTGTCTCCAAGTTGGAGCAGACCTCCTCCATGCAGACCCTCCAGGTGGCAGAGATAGTAGAACAAAGCCCCATAGGCTCCATTGAGGAAGCCCTGCAGGGACAGATTTCCGGTCTTGACATCAACCTGGGCGGTGACCCTGGTGCCCGAAGTTCCATCCGCATCCGTGGTACCAGTACGCTTGATGGCGATGCCGAACCCCTCATCGTGGTGGATGGCGTGCCATACGATACGGAGATTTCCGAAGGGTTCAGTTTCCAAACTGCCAATGAAGAGGATTTCGGTGCCCTGCTGAACATCGCACCCTCCAACATCGAGAGCATCGACGTATTGAAAGACGCGTCAGCCACTGCCATCTATGGTTCCAAAGGTGCCAACGGTGTGCTCCTCATCAACACGAAGCGCGGTGCAAGAGGAAAGACCCAGTTCTCCTTCTCCACCAAGTTCACGGTCAAGGACGAGCCAGAATCCATCCCCTTGCTCAACGGCGGACAATACACCTCACTGATGCAGGACGCTTTCTGGAATGCAGCCAACTCAAAAGGTATCTCCTCTTCTGCCAATGAAATGAATATGCTGTTCAACAGCCAGGAGATAAACTACAACCCCAGTTATAAATACTACGACGAATACAATTGCGATACCGACTGGCTGAACGAAGTGAAACAGACAGCCTACATCACCGACAACAACTTCTCCATGAGCGGTGGTGGTGAGAAGGCTACCTATCGTTTCGCGCTCGGTTACTACAACGAGCAGGGAACAACCAAGGGAACCGGGCTCAACCGTCTCTCCTCACAGTTGAAGATTACCTACAATTTCTCAGACCGTCTGCGTGTACACACCGACTTCAACTTCACCAACACCAAGAAGGATGCCAATGTCGTTGATAACGCACGTTCCATAGCCATGCGGAAGATGCCTAACCTCAGTCCCTACTGGATTGACGATGCCACAGGTGCAGCTTCCAGCAGGTATTTCATGCAGGAAAGTGACTTCCAGGGTGGATACACGGGACAAGGCAACTTCAACCCTGTAGCCATGGTGGATCTGGGTTACAATAAAACCACCATCCGCGAGGAGAAGATGACTGTCACCCTGGAATATGAATTCCCCTTCCACCTGCGTTTCTCGGGCTGGGTGTCATTGAACATGCGTACCAACAAGAACAAGAAGTTCCTCCCGCAGGAGGCCACGGGCGTGCTGTGGAACAACACTAACGCCAACCGTTCTACCGATGCCACCTCTGACGCATTCTCCCTGCAGTCGGAAGCCAAGCTGATTTACAACAACACCTTTGCCGACAAGCACTCCATTACGGCCACAGGTATCTACCGCACCAAGCAGACCCAGAGCTTCAGCGACACGAGCGAGACCTACGGCAATGCCTCTACCAACCTTTCAGATCCCGTAGTGGGAAGTGTCGTGGCATCCTCCGGCTCCGGCAACTCTGAGAGCCGCAGCGTGGCATTCATCGGTCAGCTTGTCTATTCGTTCGACAGCAGATATGTCTTCAAGGCATCTCTCAACTACGAGGGTAACTCTGCCATGGGAAGCAGAAACCGCTTCGGTTCCTACCCCGCCTTCGGTGTGGCATGGAACTTCGACAAGGAACACTTCTGGGGAGAGGGCTTCAAGAAAGTGGTCACTGAAGGCAAGATACGTGCCAGCCTCGGTTGGTCGGGCAAGGCACCTTCAGGAGCGGCCAAGTATTACGGCGCTTACTCTTCACTCGGCGAATACATGGACATGCAGGCCGTCTATCCTACACGCATGCAGTTGGACAAACTGAAATGGCAGACCACACGCGAATGGGACTTGGGTATCGACCTCCGTCTCTTTGACCGTCTGAACATCACCTTCGACTACTATGACAAGAAGACTTCAGACCTGTTGCTCTCCAGCACTTCATTGCCCGTCACCACGGGTTATGACAAGATTGCATGGATCAACTCCGGTGTGCTTACCAACAAGGGTGCCGAACTCCGCCTCGACTATATGGTCATCAAGAACAAGAAATGGATGTTCTCCATCAATGCCAACGTGAGCCGCAACATCAACACTGTAGAGGAACTGCCCTCTACCTACAGTTATGAAAACTACACCTTCGGCAATGGAAACTATGCGCTCCGCATCCTTGAAGGCGCTCCTATCGGCGCTTTCTATGGCTACCACTACGAGGGCGTTTATCAGAATACAGAAGACACATACGCCAAGGATGCCAACGGCGAAGTGATGCGTGACTATTCAGGCAACCCCATCATCATGAGAAACGGAACGGTGAAAACCTATCCCGGAGACGCCAAGTATGAGGACGTCAACCATGACGGTGTCATCAACGAGAACGACATCGTATATCTTGGCAACGCCAACCCCAAACTGATTGGCGGCGGTGGCTTCCAGCTGAAATACAAGGACCTGACACTGACAACGTTCTTCTACGGACGTTTCGGACAGAAAATCATCAACAAGGCCCGTATGAATCTGGAGAGCATGTACGGTACAGGCAACCAAAGTACGGCAGTGCTCAACCGCTGGAGGTCAGAGGGGGATCAGACAGACATCCCACGCGCACTCTACGGCATGGGCTACAACTATCTGGGTTCCGACCGCTTCGTGGAGGATGCCACCTTTATCCGCTTGAAGACTCTCTCGCTCAGTTGGAACGTGCCCAAGAAGTGGCTCACCAAATTGAATTGGGGCATCACCCGTGCCAACATCTTCGTGACTGGCTATGACCTCTTCACCTGGACCAACTATAAGGGACAGGATCCTGAGGTGAGTCTGCCATCAGCCACCAAACTGGTTGAAGACAACTCTACGACCCCCGTCTCCAAGCGTTATGCTTTTGGTCTAACCATTAATTTCTAAACGACAATGAAGAAGATAAAATATGCACTTTTAGGGCTGGCTCTGCTCACTGTCACCACCTCATGCAGCGACTGGCTTGACCTGAAGCCCAACAATGAACAGGTGACTGACGAATTTTGGCAGTCGAAGGAGGATGTGGAGTCGGTGCTCGCTTCCGGATATTATTACATGCGCAGTTGTGTGCCCAGCTATATCAAATGGGGCGAGCTGCGCGGCGGCACTTTCTACACCGGAGCAACTGCAGATGCCAAGTTGCAGGATTTCAACATGACCCCCAATCTGACCATCTGCAACTACCAGAATGTCTATAAGGTCATCAACATGGCCAACTCCGTTATCCATTATGCACCTTCCGTGCGTGATATCGACAACACCTATTATGAGGCTGTGATGAGCGCTCACCTCTGCGAAGCCTATTTCCAGAGGGCCTACTCTTATCTCATCCTTTTGAAGAACTATGGGAGTGTGCCGCTTGTCACTGCTCCTTATGTCGATGACAGCGAGTCATTCGACATCGCCAAGTCAACCGAAGAGGAAATTGTGGCGCAAATCAAGAAGGACATGGAGACCGCCATCGCCATGAATGCCGCCAAAGGCGTTTACGAAACAGACTGGCAAACCAAAGGACGTGCCACCAAATGGGCACTCTATGCGCTGATGGCTGACGTTTGTCTTTGGAATGGAGACTATGAGAACTGTACCAAGTACTGCGACATGATTCTCAATGCTACTGACAATTTCCGTCCTGTTTTTCTGGCCAACACCAAAGACTGGTACACCATCTTCTATCCCGGAAACTCCAATGAGAGCATCTTTGAGTTGAATTGGGATTACAATACGGAGAATGCCAACAACAACTTTACTTCCCTTTGGTCGCTGTCCACCTCATCTACACTGATGTTTACCCAGATAGCAGTGGAAAAGTTGCGTGAGGAGACAGACGAACTGGTTGCCAACGGTCAGTTTGTCGAGGGACGCTCCGGACGCATGACCTTTGCCACCTATGTACCCAGCACAGGCTTGGCTTCGGGCTATTCTACTTCCAGCACCTATTACCTTTGGAAATATGCGGGAACAGACATTCAGGATTTTGAAGGCGGCAAGCGCGTGCATAACGATGCCAACTTCATCATCTACCGAGTGGCTGAAATTATTCTGATGAAGGCACAAGCAGAGGTGATGCGCGGCAACTTCAGAGAAGCCGTATCACTCATCAACCGTGTCAGGAACAGGGCTGGATTGGGTAACTATGCCGAGATAGACCTTGGAAGCGATGATGCGGACATACAGATTCAGCAGTTGGACGAACAGAGCCTGCTGGAGGAAATCATCAGCCAGAAAGAGATGGAGTTCGCCGGAGAAGGCAAACGCTGGTATGACCTGCTTTGGTACGGACGCGTCAGCAACTACAAATACAAAGAGAGGTTCATCAACATGGTGATAGAGGGCAACCAGACTACCAATAAGTCATGGATACGTTCTGTGCTCATCGACCCCAACTCCTGGTACATGCCTCTGCCACAGTCAGACATTGAACATAACCGTCTGCTCGAACAGAACCCATATTATTCATCAACAAAATAAGGAGGGAGCGACATGAAAAAGAATCATATCATCAGGAATATCATGATGGCAGCCGTCAGTGTCCTTGCATTGTCGGCATGCGAGAAAGATGTATTTGACATCAATGCCGACCCGTTTAAGGGTAAGACTTATATCAACATGACCAATTCGCCAATCTCCACATTTCTTGATGGCGAAGCGGATTTCAGCGAATACGTGAAAGCTTTGCGCTATTCTGATACTTACAATGCGCTCAACCAGTCAACGTCGGGTGTCAGTTTCACTGCCTTTGCACCCACCAATGCGGCAATGAGCGAGTTCTACGGTCGTCGTGGGGTTGCGTCTCTGGAAGCACTTCCGCCAAGTTATGTGCGTTCTTTCGTGCTTTACCACACCCTGCCTGACTCCATTACGACAGACGCTTTCATTACCAAGACTTCTGTCAAGAACCTTTCCGGTGATGTCATCAGCGTGGTAATCGACTCACTGAATGCCGGAGAGGCTACCTTGAACGGTGAGGGACAGGTGACGGAAATGGGCATCAGTGCCTATAACGGAAAAATCTATGTGTTGTCAAAAGCCATGACCCCATTGGTGGAGACGGTTCTCGACCGCATTGTAGAGGGCGGCAAGTCATCTATCATGGTGGAGGCGCTGATGGCAACAGGATGGGACAAGGAGATTTCGGTCATCCAGGACACTCTCGTCAACGAAGGAAAGAAGACCATCACCAAGCGTTATTACACTCTGTTCAACGTGACCGACGAAGTTTTTGCCAAGGCAGGCATCAACAATCTGACCGATCTCAAGAATGTATTGAGAAGTCGTGATGACAGAGGTCTTTCCGAGGACAGTCTGTTGCGCCAGTATGTTTCTTACCACATCATGGGCAACATGTACAAGCGTGCCGACCTTGTGGGCTCCAATGGGACAACACGCATCTGGAACTCGTTGGCAAAGAACCAGGTGTTTACCGTCAACGAGGATACTCTTGCCACCTCGGAGGATGCACGCTATACGTTGAACGCAGCAGGAGAAAGTGCCCGGTTTGTTTCGGATGCCTCGGATGTGCTTGCCAAAAACGGTTATGTGCATGAACTGAACTCCTGGCTGCCTGTATGGGAACCTGAGCAGGCCGTTGTGATTTGGGACTTCGCCGACTATACAGAAATCAAGAACATCGTGCCGGCCAGCGACTACCAACCGGCGGAGCCTGTCACCGGTTCGGAGTCAAGATACCGTGTGGCAAGCGCTTCCTGCTTCGTTTACGAGATGGGAGAGTCCGGAAGCAAGAACAACTCCTACAGTGATATAGACTATGTTACTACCAAATCGTATAAGGTAGCTGGAGAGACATTGACGGCCTACAACAACGACCGTATCGTCTTCAATCTCGGATATATGGGAACAGTGCAGATGACCACACCCACTTTGGTGAAGGGCAAGTATCGCCTTGAACTCAGCATCGTCTATACCTCCACACAGAGTTTCATGCGTCTGCAGACAGACGGTAACGGCGGATTGGTGAAGATGGCTTTCGATGCTGATCCGGAGACGGGAGAGGTGCCCTCAGCCGACAAGCAGGTATTTGTGTCTCCCTATACCAAGGTGACAAGTGCACTTCCCGGTATCTATACCTCTACCATTTTCGAGGAGGTGGAATTTACCGAGACGGCAGCCCACACCTTTACGATGACAGTGCTTGACCCTGCGGCAAGTTCAAACAACAAATTCTCCCTGCAGTTTGACTGCATTACCTTCACTCCTATTCCATAACACGTAAACAGAAAGATTATGAACAACTATAACAAATGGCTCATGAAGCTGGCTTCCGGAACCCTTGCCGTGGGTGCATTGGCGCTTGTCCTGACTGCATGCTCCGAATTGGAGGACAAAGACCATTATGCCGATACCAACTCTACCATCAACAACAACGAGTTGAGTATTGTCAACGTGAGCAGCCAGGAGTATATGAAAAACAGGGCTGACCTCTCCAAGATGAACAAACTTTTCGCCGATCATGGCATCTATGAAGAGTTGAATGTCAAAGGACAACTCAGCACCATGCTTGTGGTAACCGATGACCTCTACAAAGATCCGACAGGAACCGATGACGAGCAGGATTTCATCACCCGCTCGCATCTGAGCGATGTATCCATCTCGCCTGCCAACCTCCACAATGGTGACCGCATCATGATGTGGCATGGCAAATATGTGAACATTACCATCGACTCTTTGGGACAAAGCGGGCAGATTGTGGATCATATCCTTTTCAACAACGCTGCTGTCAAGGAGGTGGTGCAGACCAACAACGGGTACATCTATGTCATATCCGACATGATTAACACGCCCACCTCTCTCTCTGATTTCATCAACAGTCTGGATGACAATTATTCCATTTTCAAGGAAATGGTGTTGAGTAGCGGTGGCAAGGAGTTCGACCGTGCGAACAGTAAGGCCATCGGTATCAACGATGAGGGAAACACCCTTTATGATACCGTATGGATCTATACGAATGAGCACTTTGACAATGTCGGTTTCGACATGAACTCTGAGTCGCTTACCGCCACCATGCTCCTGTTCAGCAACGATGTCATCAACAAGGCGATGGAAGATGCACACCAGAGACTGGAGAAATGGGGGCTCGAACGCAGCGACTCCATCCTGAAACAGTGGATTCTCGATGTGGCGTTCTTTACCAACCGCTATACGGGAGACGAGCTGTCGAACAACGAGCCTAACGACCTGAAAAGTGTCTTCGGAAAGCAATGGCGTACCAATGTGCAGGAAGTGGACAAAGCCAACCCCATTGAGCTCTCCAACGGTATTGTCTATGAGGTGAAGTCGCTCCATCTTCCCAACAACCTTCTGATGTATCGTCTGAAAGACTGGTTCTACTACTATGAGAACTGCACGGACGAACAGAAGGCGGAATACTTCAAGATGACCAACATGGCTTTCAGCAAGTGTAATACAGATGTTACTTCCTGGTCGCCCCTTCCCGGCGTATGGCCCAATATCGAAGACCGTGTGCTGATTCTGAAAACCGGTGACGATGGTGCACAGGGCAGCCTGCAACTCGACTTCACTCCCATCCGGCTGAAGAACGAAGACAGGACAAACAAGGTTGAGGTGTTCAATATCCCACCGGGTGCCTACCGTCTGGCGATGGGCTTCAAGCAAAACCAGAACATGACCATCCGCGTGAAGGTGTTTGTAGAGGGAGTACCCGATGCCATTGCTGCATCCAATGACATTTTCCTCAGTTCAGCCACCACCTATCACTACGACCGTGGTGCCACCTTGCCCGACCGCTATCCTGAGGGTTACGACCCCGCAGTCGTTACTGCCATGGGCGGTTCCAGCAAGGCCAGCAACTATGATACCGATGGCGGACCCATCATCGACGAGGTGGTAATCCCCGATGTCAAGGGCGACAACTCCGCCTCACGCATTGTCATCCGCATTGAGGCTGACAACTGGAACGATCAGACCAGCATGACACTCAACCACTGGTGTCTGCGTCCTACAGTAAACAACTATTAAAGAAACGCAATGATTATGAACCAGAATATCAAGAAAATCATTTTATGCCTCGGGCTGCCGGTAATGGTGGCCACAGGCAGTTGGGCGCAACAAAAGGTGACCGGAAAGATTATTGATTCTTCCAACGAGCCGATTGCCGATGTGGTAATTACCAGTCCCGGTTGTCCGGTTGCCCGCTCTCAGAAGGATGGAACCTTCATGATAGAGAACGTCAAGGACGGTGCTGTCATCAGTTTTATTCATGAAGGATTCTACACCAAGACGGAATATGCTTCCGGCTTGGGTTCCGACGGATTGCGTATCTATATGATTGAGAACGGCAACACCCGATATACGGAAACCGTGCTTCTGCCCTATAACAAACAGGAGAACAATCCCAATGTGGCAGGAACAGGTAATCTGAGCCGAAAGGACTTCGCTCCTGCCTCCCTTTCTGTTGACAAGGCGCTGAAGGGAAGTGTCACGGGTCTGAACGTCATCAACAAGAGCGGTATGACAGGCGAAGGTGCCTACATGCAGCTGCGTGGTATCAAGTCGCTCGTGGCAGAGAACTCCCCTTTGATTGTCATCAACGGGATTCCCTACATGCCCGATATGAATGTGAGCCAGATTGTGGGTGGCTATTCCCGTTCAGTGTTTCAGGCACTCAACGGACAAGACATCCGCAATATCACCGTGCTGAAAGGAGCCGATGCCGCCGTTTACGGTTCGCTTGCCTCCAATGGTGTCATCATGATTGAGACAGATCAGGCTACGGCCTCTGACATGAATACCCGTATTTCGTTCAGTGCCGTCTATGGGTTCAACTGGAACAGCAAGCGCATCCCTCTGATGAACTCCAGCCAGTACAAAGCTTATCTCTCGGATATGGGTATGACCTATTATCCCAACATGGAGGCGTTTTTCAAGGATTTCAACTTCCTTACCAACCCCAATGCCAACAAGTCTTATCTCTACCAATACAACACCGACTGGCAGGATGAAATTTACGAAAACAGCAGCACCATGGATCTCCTTTTCCGTGTGGAGGGTGGTGACAACATTGCCAAATACAACATCTCTTTGGGGTACCTCTCCGATGACGGTACACTGAAGAACACCGGCAGCCAGCGCTACAATGCCCAGGTGAATGCCTCTGTGCTTGTGAGCAAGAAATTCGAGATTCAGGCAGCCATCAATGCCGCCTATCTGAATGGCGACTACCAGGAGCAAGGCTTGTCAATGGAAACAAGTCCGCTGCTGACAGCCTATCGTAGGAGTCCGCTGCTGAGCCCTTACAAGAGCGACATGTACGGCAACCTTATCAACACCTATGCCAGTTATTGGTATGGTGCGATAGAGAACGAAGACTTTATTGTCAGCAACCCTTCTGCCATCGTAGGTACTCTGTACGGAAAGAACCGCCAGTATGACATGAACGCCAAGGTGCAGTTTATCTACAGACCTATCCAGAATCTGACGCTCAATGCCACCGTGGGTATGTATTACAACTACAACCAGGAAGAAGCTTTCATCCCCGGTATCAACAATCAGGACATTGTGCCCTTGTTCGACCAGTATGGCAAGGCGGAGAACAGCGTCCGCATAGGTACCAACCACACGTTCAACATGTTCTATGGTGCCAATGCGGCTTATCTGTTGAACCTTTCCGAAAAACATAAGTTCGGTTTCAACGCAGGTTTCCAGACATTGATGACCAATTACGAATATGATGCCGCTTTCGGCCGCAACTCCAGCAACGACTTCTACCAGACTTTGGGTGATGCCCAGTCTCTTGGCAAATATTTCACCGGTTACAACAACAAGTGGAACTGGCTCAACTGTTTTGCCAAGGTTGACTACACTTTCAACAACTTGGTCAAGTTGGGAGCCACCGCTTCCTTTGACGGCGCTTCAAGTATCGGCAAAGATGCCACACGCATGGCGTTCTATCCTGGCGGAGAAGCAGTGCTCATGGTCAAGCAGCTGCCTTTTATCAAACAGACAGAACTCATCAACAAACTGAATGTGTATGCCAACTACAGCGTGCTGGGCAACAGTCGGTACAGCAGTAAACTGGGCAAGTACTATTACACTTCCCAGCCCTATCAGACGATTGCCGGTATCGTGCGTGCCAACGTGCCGAATACCGAGTTGAAGGCTGAGCGCGACTATACGATGAACGTTGGTGTTGAGACTGCCCTTTGGAACAACCGAATCAACCTCAGTGCCGCCTACTATAACATCAATGCGAAGGATGTGCTCATGACCGGTCAGCGTTCGTCCATCCTCGGCACCAGCACCTATTATAATAACGACGGTGAGATAGAGTCCAAGGGTATGGAACTTTCATTGTCTGTAGCACCCATTTATACCAAAGACCTGAAATGGACCATCGGCGGAAACATCACCACCTTGAAGAATACGGTGAAGTCATTGGGAACGCTCAACCAGATTATCTCCACTTTGGATGATGATGCCCAGATGATTACCCGTGTGGGAGAAGATCCCTACGCCTTCTACGGTTTCAAGACCCAAGGAGTGTTCTCCACCACAGAAGAGGCGCAGGCAGCGGCTCTGGTCAACCGCAGTGGTGTTGCCTATGAAGCCGGCGACGTCCACTTCGTTGACATGAATGCCGACAACATCATCAATGACGATGACCGCGTGGTACTGGGCAGTGCCACCCCCGATTTCTTCGGCAGCATCTTCACCCGTATAGAATACAAGAACTTTGCGCTTGATGTGACCATGGCATACTCTGTGGGCAACGATGCCTACAATGCTGTCCGCCGCATCACTGAGTCAGGCAAGGACTTCTCCAACCAAAGCGTTTCCATGGCACGCCGCTGGTCGATGGAAGGACAACTGACCGATATCCCCCGCGTTGTCTATGGCGACAAGGTCGGCAACAACGAATTCAGCGACCGGTGGATAGAAGATGCTTCCTACCTGAAACTCCGTGACATCACTTTGAGTTATACCTGGAACAAGCCTCTCTTCAACTTCATCCTTGGAGGAACAGTCTTCATCACAGGGGAAAACCTTTTCACCATCACCGACTATCTCGGTCTTGATCCGGAGTTCTCCTATTCCAACAGTTCTCTGATGCAGGGTGTTGACTATGCCAAGGTCTGCGCTCCAAGGTCAGTGAAGTTCGGAGTCAACTTAAAGTTCTAAATCATAAAAATGAATACAGCAATGAAAAAGATATTATATTCTTTCCTCGGATGGTCATTGATGATGGGGGCGTTGTGCTCGCTGTCTTCTTGTGATGATTTCTTTGACCCTGATACCGATGACGAACTGAACGGTGAAGACTACATCTCATCCGACACGGAGATGTACACTGGCTTCCTCGGCATCATGACCAAACTGCAGAGCATCGGCGACAAGGAGATACTGCTCACCGACACGCGCGCCGAACTGCTGGAACCCACAGAAGATTCCAATCCGGAACTCATCTCTCTTTACAACTATGACAACAGTCTTCAAGGCAATTCATACGCCGACCCTTCGGGCTATTATGAGGTGGTGATTGCCTGTAACGACTATTTGGCAAAGATGGGCAACTATCGCAATACTCCCGGTGTGGACGACGGCATCTGGCAGGATTTGGTTTCCTCTGCCATCCGCATCAAGGTCTGGACTTACAAGACCATTGCCGAAATATACGGACAGGGCGTATGGTTTGATGATCCCATCACCAAGGTGACCGACATTACTGCAGCCAATGGATTCACGAAGATGGAACTTCCGCAACTTATAGACAAGTGTTTGGAACTGATGGACAATGGCATGTATGGAGTGACCACCGACCGCACCATTGACTGGATTGCCTGGCTCGACCCCAGCAATGTGACCAACATTGCCAACTCCACCTACCGTAAGTGGAACTGGATGGTCCCTCCGTATGAAGGTATCTACGGAGAACTCTGCCTTTGGAAAGGCGCCTGTCTTGACAGCGACTTTGCCGGCAATACCCAGAACCCCGCTTCAAAAGCTTACTACGAGAAGGCGGCGGATGTATTGCTTGGTATCATCAATTATTATGTTGACAACTATTATTCTTCGGGTTATTGGTTGCCTACGGATTACACACCGGGTAGGTACAGCAGTTACTGGAACTCTGCCCAGCCCTTTCAGGCTGAGGTTGTCTCTGCCCTTATCTATGACTATACCAAGAACCAGACCAACACTTTGTTGAAGCATTTCTCCAATGAATATCCCAACAAGTATTGGCTTCGCCCTTCGGAGACGGGTGTCGGCCGTTTCCTGGATACAGACTTCAATCCAGGAGCCACTACTCAGGATTATCGTTACAAGTGCATGTTCGGCACCAATAATGGTCAGAACTACATTTCCAAGTTCCGTCCTGTCGGCAGCAGTGTCCGTACCAATGCCTATCAGGATGATGTCCATGTGTATATCTATCGTGCCACCCAATACCATATGTTGCTGGCAGAAGCACTGAACCATCTGAGTCGTTTCACGGCCATGAACGGTGTGTTCAATACCGGTGTGAAAAAGGAAATCTATGTGGATGGTGCTCCAGAGTGGAAAGGATTCTCCCGCAACTGGACAAGCGATGCCGAATGGGGTACCCGCAAATATCCTTCGGCAGGTCTCCGTTGCTGTTATGGACTTTCGGCACGCCCCGTCAAGACCAATATCCTCGAACTGGGTGAAAAGGGAACCATGAAGTTCAATGACCTTGCCATCCTTGATGAGACGATGCTCGAATTTGCATGTGAAGGCAAGACCTACGCCTCAATGAACCGTATGGCTGTGCGCTACAATGACCCTGCCATCGTGGCTGACCGCGTATGTCCCAAATATGAGGCAACAGGAAAGAGCGGGGAAATCAGAAGCAAGATTATGTCGGGTGGCAACTGGGTAGCCTATGACCTGCTGCTTGGTGACAACCAGTAAACGTGTCTTTCATTTTCAAAATTCCAATAATAAAAACAAGCATTATGAGAAAATCATTTTTATTGCTTTCCCTACTGCTGATGACCATGGTAGTCAATGCCCAGCAGTATAGGAAATCATGGAACTTCACGAAATGGAGTGCCGAGACGGTTGCTGACCTGATGGCCGGAACTGATTGGTCGGACATCGAGAAGGCCACTTCAACGGAACCGACAGACCTTTCCAAAAACAACTGTTTCTGGGAGGTAACTGCCATGGGCAATGCCAGCGGAGAAGTGGAACTTACCGCCAATGGTAACGCCATCAAGGAGTTGGAAGGACTTTGGTACACCAACACCACCAGCCGTTCTCTTGCCATTGCAGTGAACTATCAGAACGCCAGCACCACCGATGCTGCTTTTGGCGGCTATCACGGAGCTTCCTATCTGTGGTTAGGCAGCAGCAAGAAGAACTATTTTATCATTCCTCATGTAGAGCCAGGAACAGTCATCAAGATGGGTATCGAATCTCACAAGAACACTGACGCCCGTGGTGTAGAGCTTTACATCGGTCGCGGAACCTCGGGTACCAAACTGCTGGCTCCCGATGGCAGTACCAACGCTGTGCCCACCACCTACGCAGAATTTGAATGGCTTGTACCTGCAGATGCCACCGATACGCCCAACGAGGACGGAACTTTCGACATCCAGATTTACAACACCAACGGTTGCCACATCTACTTCATCACTGTAGGTGACGGTGACGCACCCGATGTTGAAGAAGCCAAGGAAGTGGCATACGTGGCTGACCCCAGCAGTTTAGATGAGGACATGGCAAACATCTTCCTCAGCAGCACCGACGGTGTCAACGTTACGCCCATCAAC
>JBJEKQ010000021.1:0-17599 GCA_051878715.1 Prevotella sp. | reverse complement strand
GTGAAGTAAAGTAGTAAATAAGCAAAAATCTGTGAAGTAAATTCAGTCATAGTCAGCGGCAAAACGTCCAGAAAAAACGCAGATACTTGCGATGGTCATTGCAGGTATCTGCGTTGGCTTGTGCAGGTATCTGCGATGGCTTGTGCAGGTATCTGCGATGGCCATCGGAGGTATCAAAAAAATGCCAGGCATCTGTGATATGCTTGGCAGTGTAGGGAGAGCCTCTTGTCGGATTCGAACCAACGACCCCGAGATTACAAATCACGTGCTCTGGCCAACTGAGCTAAAGAGGCGGGTGGGCAAGCTACTCACATCGCGCCGCTACAACCAACTACCTTTGCTACGTTCCCGTCCTGGAGGATTCGAAGGGAGCTGGCCGTACAAGACTTGCCCATATTTTCGTTGCGGCTGCAAAGGTAGTGATAAATTTTGAAAATGCAAAACAAATTGTGCCTTAGTTTAAAATTATTTGTTTACTTTTGCAGAGTCAATCAGCGATGCCGCATGAACGATAGACTCCTGTACAAAGCGACATCACACAAAAATCACAGAATGACTCCAGAAGAATACAGCCAACTGAAAGCCTATGCACGCATTGACGGACTATATCTGGCATTGCTGTGGGCTATTAGTTTTGCCTGCTACATTGCCGGATTCAGCGTGGCATTCTTAGGATTTACCAGCAGTATGCTTGCCATATACAGCCCGTTTTTTGCCGCGCAAAGGATGCGCAAGTTCCGCAACGACGCCCGTGGCGGCAGCCTCTCGTTCCTGCGTGGAGCCGCCTACTACATGCTGATGTTTTTCTACGCATCCATCCTTTTCGCCCTGTTGCAGTACGTGTATTTTGCCTTCATCGACAACGGTATGTTGCTGGACCAGTATGCCAAAATCATGAGCAGTGCAGAAGCCGCCGGCATCATCCAGTCGTACGGCATCAGCATGAACGACCTGAACCAGGGCATCGCCGAACTGCAGAACTCATCACCCATCATGCTGGCGTTCAACATACTGACATTCAACCTCTTTATAGGTTTCCTGCTCAGTTGGCCCACAGCACTGATACTAAGAAGAAAAGTTACTGAAAAGCTTTAGGACAATACACAATAAAACATAAACTATGGACATATCGGTTGTAATCCCCCTGTATAACGAAGAAGAGTCGCTGCCAGAACTGTACGCGTGGATTGAGCGTGTGATGCACGCCAACGACTTTACCTTTGAAGTAATCTTTGTAAACGACGGTTCCACCGACCATTCATGGGATGTGATTCAGGGACTGGCAAAAGCCCATCCTGAGGTGCACGGCATCAAGTTCCGCCGCAACTACGGAAAGAGCCCTGCCCTGTACTGCGGCTTCAAGCAGGCACAGGGTGATGTGGTGATTACCATGGATGCCGACCTGCAAGACTCTCCCGACGAGATTCCCGGTCTGTTCAAGATGATCAAGATTGACGGGTTTGACCTCGTTTCGGGCTACAAGCAGAAACGGTACGACCCCCTGTCGAAGACCCTGCCCACCAAACTTTTCAACGCTACGGCGCGCAAGATAAGCGGCATCAGGAACCTGCATGACTTCAACTGCGGACTGAAAGCCTACCGCAAGGATGTGGTGAAGAACATAGAGGTGTATGGCGAGATGCACCGTTATATCCCCTATCTGGCAAAGAATGCGGGGTTTGACCGCATCGGTGAGAAGGTGGTGCATCATCAGGCGCGCAAGTATGGAAGTTCCAAATTCGGCCTGAACCGCTTCTTCAACGGCTATCTGGATCTTATCACCCTATGGTTTCTGAGCAGTTTCGGCAGGAAGCCGATGCACGTATTCGGTTTTCTGGGCACCATCATGTTCTTCATCGGCTTTGTGGCAGCTTTCATTCTGGGAGCAGATAAAATCTATGCCCTGACAAACGGTATTCCGCAGCGTCTGGTGACCGACTCTCCCTACTTCTACATCGCACTGACCATGATGATTATCGGTACCCAGCTGTTTCTCAGCGGATTTATCGGTGATCTTGTGAGCCGTTCGTCACACGACAGGAACGACTACAAAATAGAGGAGGAGATTTAGCCCATGAACAGACTGCGGGCGTTGCTTATCCCTGTATTGGTTGCGGTGTGGGCGTTTGTTACGGCCTCGCTGCTTCCCTCGTGTTCATCTATTGACTGTCCTGTGCAGAACACGGTCACTTGCAGTTATCTGGTATGTAATGCAGAGGGGGTGGCAGCAGAACTGCAGGACACACTCAACGTTTTTACTCCACGCCGTGACGGCACCGATACGCTGCTGCTCAACCGCAGCGTAAAGACCAAATCGTTCTCCATCCCCATGAGTTTCAGTCTGGCTGAAGACACCATCGTGCTGCAGTTGAAGGGCGCAGACTATGCAGTGGAAGATACCGTATTTGTGGAGAAAACCAATGAACCGCGCTTTGAGTCGGTGGACTGTCAGGCGGTGTTTTTCCATACCATCACACGGGCGAGGGCGAAGGGAACACTGCTTGAAGACGTTATCATAAATAAAGCATCTGTTGACTATGACGCTTCGACACCTCATCTACACCTTCTTTTCAAGAGCAGTCTTTAGCGCACTACTGCTTTCGGGCAGCACGGCGGCACAGGCACAGCAAAAAGTGTTTGTGGAAAAGAAAGACACTATCCCCTTCTTCAACGGCATGCAACTGTCGTTTGACCTGGTGGGACCCGCCATGCGCGCCATCGGGAGTACGGGTGAGGTGGAGGGGGCACTGCGTATCAACCTGCACGACCAGTACTACCCCATTGTAGAACTGGGCTACGGAATGGCAGACCACGAAAACGACGACATCACCGGACTGACCTATAAGACGCAGGCACCCTATTTCCGCATCGGCTGTGACATCAACCTGCTGAAGAACAAGCACTCTACCAACAAGTTCTACGGTGGTGTACGCTACGCCTTTACCTTCTACAACGTAGATATCTCCCGTACCGGCATCACTGACCCTGTATGGGGAGGCACCACCTCGTTTGCCGTTGATGCGGCATCCTGCAACCAACACTGGATAGAGGTAGTATTCGGCATCGACGCCCAGGTATGGGGACCGCTACACCTGGGCTGGAATGTACGCTACAAGCGGCGCCTGTCACACAAGGACGCCCCCATCGGAAACACCTGGTACATTCCCGGCTACGGCAAATACGGCGACACCAGAGTGGGCGCCAACTTCAACATCATCTTCGACATCTGACCCCATACCCGTGAACAGAAAAAGACTTATCTGGCAACTGCCATTCCTCACACTCCTCATCATCGGCACCATACTCATTGTCCAAAAGGAGCGCAACACCCCTTACCAGCAGCACAAGGGCATGGTATTCGGCACATTCTACAACATCACCTACCAATGCGACAGCAATCTGCACGGCAGCATCCTGCAGGTGCTACAACAGGTTGACAGCAGTCTTTCCACCTTCAACAAGTCATCGGTAGTGTCTGCCATCAACCGCAACGAGCATCCTGTACTCGACGATATGTTCATGCACGTGTTCCACACCGCCATGCAGGTATCGGCAGAGACAGACGGCGATTTTGACATCACCGTGGCACCCCTGGTGAACGTATGGGGATTCGGCTTCAGAAACGACACCCCACCCACCCCCGCAGTCGTTGACAGCCTGCGGCAATATATCGGCTACCGCACACTGGAGATAGAGCAGACTGGCGGCAAGCATTACCTGAAAAAAAAGCATCCCGAAACCATGCTCGACTTCAGTGCCGTGGCAAAAGGCTATGGCTGTGACGCCGTGGCAGGCCTGCTGCGCCAGAAGGGAGTGAAGAACCTGATGGTGGAGATAGGGGGAGAAGTAGTGGCAGAAGGCACCAACAGCAAGCAGCAACCGTGGAAAATAGGCGTCTCAAAGCCGATAGACGACACGCTGAACACCCGGCAGGGAATAGATACGGTGCTCAACGTGACCAACAAAGCTATGGCAACAAGTGGCAACTACCGCAATTTCTACTACAAGGACGGCAAGAAATACGCCCACACCATCGACCCGAAAACGGGTTGTCCCGTGCAGCATTCACTGCTTTCCGCCACCGTAGTGGCACCCACCTGTGCAATGGCAGACGCCTATGCCACCGCCTTTATGGTGATGGGCATGGAAAAAGCGAAGAGAGTACTGGAAAGACATCCCGAGCTACAAGTGTACTTCATCTATGCCGAGGGAGACAAAATGCGCACGTGGAGCAATGGAAAATAGGGCCCAACAACGGTTTGGAGAGGTGCTGGCACAGTTCACGCTGTTCAAGGGAATGAGCATCGGCGACCTGACGCAGGTGATGGACCACACCAAATTTGACTTCCGCAAATACGCTGCCGGCAAGAGAATCGTCAAGGCAGGGGAAGTGTGCCACGAACTGCTGATGATAACCCATGGCACCCTGAAACTGGTATCTACCCACAGCAACGCGCATTTTGAGGTGGAAGAGACCATTGAAGCACCTTACATCATCCAACCTGAAAACCTCTTCGGACTGCCCCGCAGATACCGCAGCACCGTCAGCGCGGAAACCCCAGTCAACCTGATTTCGCTGAACAAGCGGGAAGTGAACATCCTGCTGGAAACCATCGAGGTATTCCGCATCAACCTGCTCAACACTGTTTCGGCACAGAGCCAGTGGCTGCTGAACGAGCCATGGACAGCATATCCCCAATCACTGCGAGACATGCTACAGACTTTCTTCATCCGCCACTGCGTACAGCCACAGGGTGAAAAAACGTTCCGCATACTGATGAAACAGCTGGCAGAGATGCACGGCTGCAAGAAGCTCACGGTATCGAAAGTGCTGAACGAGATGAAGAACGAGGGACTGGTGCTACTTTCGAGAGGAAAGATAGTAATTCCTGAGATAACCGCACTCGCAGAGACAAGTAACCAATAAACGGACATGAACATAGCCATTATCGGAGCCGGCGCCGCCGGATGCTTTGCAGCTATCCACATCAAGCGATGGCAGCCGGAAGCACGCGTGACCGTATATGAGAGTGGCAGAAAGGCACTGGCAAAGGTGGCAGTAACAGGTGGAGGGAGATGCAACCTGACCAACAGTTTTGCGGCTGTAACCGGCATGGAACAGGTATATCCGCGCGGACACAGACTGATGAAAAGACTGCTGCGTGAGTTCAGCCAACAAGACACCTGCCAATGGTTTGAGAACGAGGGAGTGGCGTTGGTGACACAAGAAGACGAATGCGTATTCCCGGCATCACAGGATGCGATGGAGATTGTGGGCACCCTGCTGCGACGGATGAAAGCACAGGAGGTGGAACTGCGTTTGGAGCACCGACTGACAGGAATACACCATACACAACAGGGCTACAGGCTGGCGTTTTCCAATGGGAAGACAGCAGAAGCGCAGAGAGTACTCATCGCCACGGGAGGAAGTCCGAAACAGAGCGGATTGAGCATGCTGGACGGACTACAGATAGAGACCGTTGACCCCGTGCCCTCACTCTTCAGCGTATGTGTGCCCGGACACGACATCACCACCATGGCAGGCACCGTGGTGAACGATGTGCGCACCACCCTGTGCGGCACCAGACTGCAGGCATACGGCGCACTGCTGATAACCCACCAGGGACTGAGCGGTCCTGCCATACTGAAACTGTCATCACGAGGGGCACGACTGCTGAACGAACAAGACTATCGTACAAAGATAGCCGTCAACTGGTTTGGCAACGAGAACGAGGAAGAGGTGGTGAGCCGACTGATCAGCATGGCAGCAAAACACCCGCAAAAACAGTTGCAGAGTGTTTATCCTACACGCTTCACCGCACGCCTGTGGCTCTATCTGCTACAACAATGCCACATACGCCATGACCTGCGCTGGGCAGAGGCAGGTGCCAAAGGGATGCGCCGCATGGCTGCCGTACTGACCCACCATGAGATAGAGATAAACGGCAAGAACAAGTTCAAGGAAGAGTTTGTGACCTGTGGCGGAGTGGCGCTGAGCAACATCAACCCCTCTACCATGGAATGCAGGGAACATCCCGGACTCTTCTTTGCCGGAGAGGTACTGGATGTGGATGCCGTGACAGGCGGTTTCAACCTACAGGCGGCATGGAGCATGGGCTATGTGGCAGCCCGCCACATTACACTTACATCGTAATCTCGCCACTGCCGTAACAGCGGTGGTGCTCTTTATCATATACCACACAGAACTGTCCGGGGGCAACCCCGTGGATGGCGTCTTGAGAATGAATCATATAGGTTTGTCCGTCCACCGTTTCCACTGTAGCACGATGCCATTCGGGGGTATGCCTTATCTTGAAGGTAATCTGTTGCGGCAACTCCCTGACGGTGAGGAAATGGAAATCGTGAACCCTGAAGTCAGACCGATAGGCGGTGGCAGGATCATAACCGTGTGCCACATACAGGATATTCTGAGCCACATCCTTCCTGACGACAAACCACGGACCGCCTCCAAAGCCCATGCCCTTGCGCTGGCCGATGGTATGGAACCACAGTCCCTTGTGCCTCCCTATCAGTCTGCCGGTGTCCAATTCCACCACATCGCCCGGATTCTCACCCAGGTACCTGCGTATGTAATCGTTGTAATTGATGCGCCCAAGAAAGCAGATGCCCTGCGAATCCTTACGCTTGGCATTGACCAGATGTTCGCGCTCGGCAATCACCCTCACCTCATCCTTCATATAGTGCCCAATGGGGAAAATGGCCTTCTTCAACTGCCAGTCATATATCTGTGCCAGGAAGTCGGTCTGGTCTTTCACGGGGTCGGGACTGGTAGTGAGCCATTTCTGTCCGTCAATCATCTCTGTCTGTGCATAATGCCCTGTGGCAATGAGTTCGTATTCATGCCCGCGCTTTTGATGGAACGCACCAAACTTAATCAGTCTGTTGCACATTACATCGGGATTGGGGGTATATCCAGCCCTTACCTTGTCCATTGTGTAGCGGGTAACCTCATCCCAATACTCCTGATGGCAATCCACTACCTCCAGCCTGCAACCGTATCTTGCTGCCACAGCAGTGGCCATCTCCAGGTCTTCTTCGGCAGAACAGTCCCAATGCTCCTGCTCTTCAGGACCAATGTTGATATAGAAACAATCGGGATGCAAGCCATGGCTCGCCATCTCGCACACCACCACAGAACTGTCAACACCGCCCGAAAGCAGCACGGCAATACGCTTGTCTTTACAAAGTTCTAAATCCATCACACCTTCTTTTGTCAACCCTGTGGCAGCGGCGTCCGGGAACAACCGATGCAGTTAACAGCTGCTGCCCATGAGTTGGAAAACAATTGCAAAACTACTCTTTTTTATCTACATTTCCCTTGTCATGGGGCAGACATCAGCTGTTAATTATATTTAAACAGAAGAAGAAATCCATACAACCTGTTGGAGAATACAGTATATTGTGATATCATTTTGATATCATCAGACAAATAACAAGAAAATGAAAAACAAAGAATTTGAGTTTCAAGGCAAACAACTCAACGGTATTGCCATGCTGATTGTAACGCTTCTGGAACTGGACGATGACAAGAAGGCTGCCATGGTGTGCAACCTGATGGTGATACTGTGCGGCGAAGAGTCGGCACAACCGGTGGTGAATACCGGCACGCCGAACCATTGAAAATACCGCGGAGCCCTAAAAAGCTTCGCGGTATTTTCCTTCTTCCTTATCTTCCAGCATACTCAGGTAGGAGCGGTATCGGCTTTCAGAGATGTAATGGTCATCCACTGCCTGCCGCACCGCACATCCCGGCTCATGGGTATGCGTGCAGTTGCTGAACCGGCAATCCTTGGAGAAGCGGAATATCTCCTTGAAATAGCTTGTCAGTTCCTCTGGCTCCATATCGAAAGTGCCGAAACCTTTGATGCCCGGAGTATCTATCAGATAACCTCCTGCCGGCAAGGCGAGCATTTCGCTGAAGGTGGTGGTGTGCATACCCGTATTGTGGGCATCGCTCACCTCCGCTGTCTTCAGATTGGCATCGGGCAGGATGCCGTTGATAAGCGTGGATTTTCCCACACCGCTATTGCCGCTGAGCACAGTAACCTTGCCGCCAAGACGCTGCGTCAGCCCATCAAGTCCGTCACCCTGCAATGCGGAAATCTGCACGCACTCATATCCGATATTCTCGTAGAGTTCCACCATCATCTGCTGGTAGTGCCTCTCCTCTTCATCGAGCAGGTCGGTCTTGTTGAATGCCAGTATCACAGGCACTCTGTAAGCCTCAGCCGAAGCGAGGAAACGGTCAATGAATACAGTGTTTGTCTCCGGCTTCTTTACAGTGACCACCAGCACCGCCTGATCCACGTTGGCTGCAATGATATGACTCTGTTTCGACAGGTTCGGCGACTTGCGGATGATATAGTTCTTTCGGTCGCTGATAGCACTAATCATCGCCGTACCCTCTTTGTTGGGCACGATGGTGACATAATCGCCCACTGCCACAGGATTGGTGCTGCGGATTCCCTTGAGTCTGAAATTGCCTTTGATTTTGCAATCTATCATCTCTCCCCCGGCAGTCCTCACCGTGTACCAGCTGCCGGTATTTCTCACCACCAACCCTTCCATGTGCTGCAGGATGTCAACAGATACGGGATTAAACGGTCATGATTTCCTTTTCCTTGGCTTCCAGCAGAGAGTCCACCTTCTTGATCATCTTGTCGTGCACCTTCTGCAGATCTGCCTCGGCATCCTTTTCCAGGTCTTCGGAAAGTCCGTCCTTGATAGCTTTCTTCAGTTTGTCCTTCACATCGGCCCTCACATTGCGAATCTGCACCTTGGTTGCCTCACCCATTTTGTTGCACTGCTTGGTAAGTTCGCGGCGGCGTTCCTCTGTGGGCTGCGGAATACCCAGACGGATAATCTCTCCGTTGTTTTCGGGAGTGATGCCTACATCGCTGTCCATGATGGCCTTTTCAATGGCACGGATCTGCTTTTTATCCCATGGACGGATGGCGATGGAACGCGGGTCGGGCACTGTGATGTTTGCCACTTGGTTGAGAGGCACCATAGAGCCATAAGACTCCACCTTGACACCATCAAGAATGGCAGCGTTGGCTCTTCCGGCACGCACACGTGCCAATTGTTCCTCCAGGTACATCACCGCCATCTCCATCTTCTCTTCAGTGTTGTTCAGAGTTTCTTTAACGTCAATCATATATTTCAGAAATTATTGTCGTGCGCTACAGGCGCACCACATGTTACAAATAATGTACAAATATAAAAATTCTTCCCCGTTTATGCAAGCGGTCGCATGCTTTTCTGCATGAGAAAGTCACGCGCTACAGGTGAACGGTCTTGTTCATCAGATAATGGTCGAGCACAGTGATGGCAGCCATCGCCTCCACCACAGGCACAGCTCTGGGCAACACACAGGGGTCATGGCGTCCTTTTGCCGTAAGTTTCACCGCATTGCCCTCCTTGTCAATGGTATCCTGTTCCATGAGCAGTGTGGCAACAGGCTTAAAAGCCACTCTGAAGAAGATGTCTTCACCGTTGCTGACGCCACCCTGAATACCTCCGCTGTGGTTGGTAAGAGTGGAAACATTGCCCTCACGACAGACGAACACATCGTTCTGTTGGGAGCCACGTGCCTCTGCACCGGCAAAACCCTCTCCATATTCAAATCCCTTGACGGCATTGATACTGAGCATGGCATGCCCCAAGGCAGCATGGAGCTTGTCGAACTCAGGTTCACCCAATCCGACGGGACAGCCCTTTATCACACAAGCAATCACTCCACCGACAGTGTCTCCGGCACCCTTCACCTCCTGTATCAGGTCTTCCATCTGCCGGGCGATTGCCATGTCCGGGCATCTGACGGCATTGTTCTCTCTTTGGGAGAGGTCATAGTCACTGTAGGAGCCTGAAATCTTCAGTGGGCCTACCTGCTGGGTGTATGCCTCTACAGTGACGCCCATCTGGCGGAGAGCCATCTTTGCCAATGCACCCGCCACACATCTGCTGATGGTGATGCGTGCCGAAGAACGCCCGCCCCCGCGATGGTCACGGATGCCATATTTCTGATAGTAGGTATAGTCGGCATGTGACGGACGGAACAGGTCTTTCATGTTGTCGTAGTCAGCGGAATGCTGGTTGGTGTTTCTCACCACGAAGCCGATGGGGCAGCCTGTGCTCACCCCGTCCATCACTCCGCTGAGCAACTCCACCTCATCCGCCTCCTTACGGGCGGTGGTGATTCTGCTCTGTCCCGGTTTTCTTCTGTTCAGTTCCTCCTGAATAAAGCCGAGGTCAACAGGAACGCCTGCCGGCATTCCATCAACTACTCCCCCCACAGCAGCACCATGGCTTTCACCGAAGGTAGTCAGAGTGAATATGTGTCCTATACTGTTGCGCATCGTTGTGTTTCTGTGCTATCAATGACAATGTCCGCATCCGCAACCAGACTCATGATGGTGGTGATGGTCGCCGCAATCACAATCACCGTCGCCACAATCACCGCCACAGCCGCAGTCGCCACAACCACAGCCGCATCCCTCGCCACTCAGACGGTTTATCAGACCTTGGATTTCACTGTTGGTGGCCTCACGTTTTTCCACGACAGAGCCAACGAAATGCAGTGACTTGCCTGCCAAAGGATGGTTCAGGTCAATTTTCACGCCGGTGTCGGTTACATCAAGTACCTTGCCATAGAATCTGTTACCATCCTCATTCTGTAGAGGCACTATGGCATCCTTGAATATATGTTCGTGGTCGAAATGACCGTTGATGGAAAAGATGCTGCGCTCCAAATCCAGGATGCGCTCCGGCTCCACATCGCCGTAAGCCTCTTCCTTACTCAATACGAAATCGAAAGTGCCGCCCTGTTCCAAAGGCATGACATGGTTTTCAAAAGCATCCAGGGTGATACCGAAACCACTGATAAACTGGAACGGTTTCTCGGCTGTCGCCTCCTCTATCACTACGGTCTCTCCATTCTCATCTGCCATCAACTTATAAGCCACGGCAACGTACATATTGTGTTTATTCTCCATAACTAAGATAATTCGCTCCTGCAAAGTTAATGCAATCAAGTGAAAAACCGCCACACTTGTTTAATTATTTCATCATTTGTTGTCTCTACAGCACCTACATTGCAGCGGGCAACCCAATATTGCCCTAAAAAAATTGGGGCACAAAGGAAACTGCAGAATAGCAATATTCTACAAAAATCAGACGGATTCAATCCCCTTATGGCAAACAGCGTAGTCTGGCGGCATTAACGGCTCATTCAGCCGTTTTCCAAGACCGATTTCGGTGGATAGCTGGAACATGTACTCTACATATATCCATATTCGTAAATATTCGGTTATCTCATGTTCTTGAAAATCGCCCTGAAAATATAAAAGCAAATTGTAACAGCAAAAATCAACCCTACGATAAAGAGCCAAGGCTGATCTAACACGCCCCTTGACAACTGGGAAATGTCGTTTGTCGCAGATGTCACAGTTAATATGGCAAGAATAATACTCAACTGCCATTCAGCTTTTTCGTGTCTATCATCTGATTGCTGGGTCAAATAGGTACTCAGCATTGACATCTTCTGCTCTATTTCTTTGTAAAGCATTGTAATACCGTATGCTTTGCTGCACATCTGGTAGAATTCATTATAGATAGTGTACTCGGATATACGAGAGAAATAGTTCTCTATTCTAATAATGGATGTGGTCTTTACATGTTCCCTTTGAAGTGCCAGCAGATTCTGTTGGGATGTCTGTTTTCCATTCCACCACGATATGATGCCTGACCTTATTGTACTGAGCATCTTCTTCACTGATGAAGTTATACTCAAAAGAGTGTCCTTTGGATGAAGAAATCTTTCTTTGGGGGAACGGCCGGACCTCTTTGCGGGTGTTGTCTTCCCAATCTGCTCCCCCAGTTTTGTTAACTGATTCACTATGCTGATAAGTGCATAACGTTGGATGAGGACGGACATGAAAACGATATAGCGTTCTGTTTGCTCTGTGCTGTACACTTTTTTAAAGAAATCCTCATTTATAATCCCATCATCTTCGGCAATAGTCATGATGGCAGTACCCTCCATTGCTGAGCAAATGAGCACCTGATTGGGTACTTCCAAGAAATCAACACCTAAAGGTTTGCCTGTTGTTTCTATCCTTTGGCTTCTTGAAATGCGAAGAAGTTGTTGGCGTATTGCGTCGCTGTGATCTGGTTTGTCAATTACAAAGAACGAAAGATGTTGCGCTTCGTGAACAGTAAAGGAATAGCACCCTTCAAACTCACTCATCCATTCCCTAATCTTATCCTGAATACTCCACAAATCTTCATTCTTGTCTTTCTGCTTAATCGACCTCTTGGTTATCCCTCGAATAAGATAGATAAACCTTTGGAACTCGTCAATAGTGAGCTTAGTAGCAATTGGAATGACAATCAGTCCAACTGATGCGTTGATGTTGACAATCATTTTTACTGCATCGAAAGAATTCTCCATGTTGTGGATGGCGAACTCCGTTTCGTTTCCGTCCCCAAGAACCAATGTCAGCGGTTGGTCAAACAGCTCTTCTTCCCCATAGCGTTGGAGGTTAAGCACGTAAAGACTGCTATCCGGCATTCTGTTGCCTTCAGCTTTATTGCATGCAAAAGCATCGAATATAGGCTGGAAATGAGAGTATGCCATCTGCTCACGGAACAAAACTATCTTCTCACGGAATACCCTTCCAGGAATCCATGTGAGGTTGTTCTCGGAATGTTTGATTCCAACTTGTCCATACTCAGCAGAAAGCATGGCGTGATATTCCTTGAACTTCTGTGTTCCATTACCTTCTACTATATTGAACGGAATAACGAGATACGAATATGGATGTACATTCATCTTTGTCTTTATGTATAACGTTGTTGTTTGTTTCTTTCACACTCCGTATTAATGACGGTGATGGTGTTGCGGTAGTCTTTGTAATAATAGAGTATTCCTAAGTACTTCAGCCTGTCAAGTACCGATTTCAAGACGTTTTCATCAATATTTGGGAACGACTTCTTCAACACCTCGAAGCTTACGACCGCCTCGTTTGCAGCACTCAAGACGCTCCACTCTACACTTGACAATGTTTCTGAGATTACATTCTTTCCATCCACGTATTCCTGATACACCACCGTATCATCCTTTTCTGTTATCACATAAGAATGTGGATGCCTTATGTACTCCCATTCCCTTTCCTCTATATCGTCCCACAATGGATTGAAGGCGGGCTTTACATAGAACTGAAGCGCATATCGGTTTTGTGCTTTAAGATACGCATCAGGTAGAAAGCGAAATGATTTGAACACTTTCCATTCGTCCAGTTTTCCCTTCGCCTCAATCTCCTTGAAGTAACGGGACGAATGCTTTATCCACAATGTGGAATATACGTGCATGAATCGCATGTCCTTCAGCATAAACCGCAAGAAGCGCAACGTGTCAAGCGACTCCCGCAAATCATCATCCGTTTCTTCAAGCATATTCATAATGAGATTCGCTCCTCTTATCTTAATGCCAGACAGCAAGGCCCACTTAATGTATAGGAAGTTCGATGAGAACGAGTTGCACTTGTGAATCTTCTCCAGCAAGTGGTCGGACAGCGACTCGTAGCCAATCTGCACATCTCTGAAGCCCACAGCCGCCATTCGTCTAACAAGGTCGGCATTAAGGGAGCGTGTCACCACTTCAGCACGAGTGATATGGAAATCGGGGTATTCACTCTTGATGGATTCCAGCTCTTTTAGCAAAACCTTGAACATTTCAACGTCTTTGCCAATGGTGTCGTTGTCGAGGAAAGATATCTGGTGTATGCCGTATTTCTCCATTTGCTGCCGGATTTCCGCAGCAATACGTTCAGGACTTTTACGCCGGTAGCGCGTCCCCTCATTGTGAAAGCAAAAACGGCATCTTGCCCAGTGGCATCCGCGACTACCCTCTATGGGCAGTCGTATCTTCTCGCGCTTGACGGTTGCCTGTTCAAAGTAGTCGGAATAGTCAGGGATGACACTCTCGTCAAGTTGGACAAACGTTCTATTAGATTTTGACGCTTTAATCTCTTGTTCGCCTCGCCACACAAAATTGCCTACATCCTCTTTTGCCATCTTCCCTGAAAGCATTTCGACAAGGTTCAATAACGTGACCTCGCCCTCTCCCCACAAGGCATAGTCATACACAAGGAAGTTGTCCATTGCAGACAGAGCTTCGTCCTTAGTATCAATGCCCCCTAAGACAATCGGGGTATGGGGATTCTTCTGCTTTATCAGTCTTGCCACTACGTCAGCCCCATACATTTGGAATAGCTTTTGATAGAAACCGGCAAACAGGCAATGCCCATAATCATACTTGTCGATGACCTCTGCTACTATCTTCTTTAACATGGCAGCACACTCCTGAATATGTACGAGAAATGCACCTGCTGATTTGGGCTGCTCTTTGTGCTGTTTGTTCCAAAACTCTCGTAGCCTTTCTGTTGCCTCATAGTCTTCCATCTCCAATGCCACATAGGCAAAAACGGGTGACAGATAAAACACCAAATGATCATCGTAGTCGCCTATGCTTCTGCCCCAATAGTGCTCAACCGCAGGGAGCAGATGGAAGTTCCAATACACCACCTTTACCTCATACCCCTTCGTCTTCAACTGGCTCTTCATGACGGACATGGCAGGCGAAGGGAACGAGGGGATGGCTGGCAGCATCCAGTTCAGTATGACGCGACAAGTGTCTTTGTTCATTGGAAAACGCTTTGAAGTGCCATTTGGTTTATACTGTTCGTTACAGCACATTCCTTCAATCTATGTACGAAACTGATATATTTGATGAAAGAACAAACACATATCCAATAACACCGTTCGCAGTTGAAACATGAAGTCTTAAAATATTTATCCTTTGCCAGATCATCAAGCCAACATTGGTAATCCCGGGAGTATTCGCCATGTCCCGTTTCCAGATAACAAGCGAAATCACGGTTCATATCGTTTGTACACATGACCGGCTCTTGTCTCAGCAATTTGATGGCTTCCTTCTTTTGTCCTTGTTTTACGAGTAACATGGCTTTGTCGAAAGCGCCCATGTTTGCTGTGTCCATTTTTGACATATCGTCAGAACCAACAAACATCTCTTGAAACCATTCGTCCGGCTCTTTTTGCTTCAGTTCATACGTGGATTCAAAATAACTCAACGTATGTGTATTGTGAAGTTCTGTGATTCCCGGCACATAGAGTGAATAGGCCGGAAAGCCCAGGAATGAGTTATCCCGCACATAGAGGTGGAATCCCATTTGCCCAATGAGTTCTGTCATCAACTGGAGGTCAGTATCATCGGAACAGCCCAGTTTCTCATTGAAGCCATTAAACTCGTATGAAGGAGTGTCGGCAAAGAAAGCTTTTGGATAATGCCCTGTAGAAGCACTGTTAGTCTTGTGCATTTCATCTTCCTTCAACGAAATGTCACTATCCAGCCTTTGCTGAAATTCATCGTCGAATTGTTTGAATTTGATAGCATTGCGTCCTTGGAAAAGCTCTGTGAGCGACCGTTCCAACGCTGTGACAGGTGAGGGGTCTACGCCCATGTGGAACTGATATTCCTTTCTGTCCTCAGTAAGAATGACAACACCTACTGCAGGTATGCCAACACCCAGCGAGCAATCTACTATATCAATGCTATAGTGCTCCTTCTGCTCCAGTTCCTCCAGACGCTTCAGTATGTCATTCCCTTCGAAATAGTCTCTTGGAATCCTTGGCAACGACAGGTTGTCGAAATAGACTTTCCGAATCACATAGCGCTCAAAGATTTCGCTCAGGCCTTCAATCAGAGCCTCCTTGGGAGTGTTTCCTGCACAAAGTCCATTGGTGCTTATGCTGTTATATATGATGTCAAAAGGCAACGAGACTACTTTTTTGTCTTTGACGCTGTAATATGGAACATAATAGTGTTCCCGACCTTTAGCCAACGCAAACAACCGCTCGTTTTCGGCAGAAAACACATACTTCCCGATAGAGGCTTTCAAACGTTCCTCATCAGCATCAACCTCCTCATCCCATGCATACAGATAGGGTAATGAAGCATTGGCGTTCATAACCTTCTCATAAAACCGGGGATAATGGTCCTTATGCTTTTCCAGGAAATGACGTGTCCCGAAATGTTGGTACCGCATCAGGACGTTGAAGTTCTGCAAACGTTCCATCAATTCACCGTATGCACTGGCGCGAGAATAGTCCACAGTCATCCCCTTTCCATTGGTTCCGATATTGGCAGAGCGCAGCCAGTCACCGTTATCAAGAATGATTCGGCAAGAGTGGAATAGCCCATTGCGCTCTTGAAAGCTTCGCTCGTAAACACTAATGCCAAGCTTTTCTTTGAGAATGTCTTGAATCGAGGCAATGGTTTCTTCCGGCCTGCGATTCTTATACTGTTTATGCCGTCGTAGTGGAGTCATAACGTCACGTTTTTGAACAATTTCTGTATGCCTTTAATCATGTGATACAGTTCCGCATCCGTTTTTCCTTTCATCCAAGGATAATCCTTATGGTTGGGAATAATTTCCCCGAACATTTGGGCGGCACAGAGGAATGTGACTTTTTGGAACAGGCACATCACCTCGTCTATGGCACCCATATCCCCACGATTGGAGTAGTTCATGCCGTAGCAGGACGAGCAGCCGTTGACAATGGGACAGCTTTCGCATTTCGGTGATATTTTCAGGTGGCAGTTCTGACTCAGGGCACAAAACACGCCATCCATCTCTTTCTTGTCATACTGCTTACCCAAATCTGCAATGAAGGCTTGACATGGATAACGGTTACCATTGACATCGAAGGCAATAGTGTCAAAACCAGCACCACATGAGTTGATTCCTTTTGACACGAAGTCATCTGAGAACTTATGCAAAGGCAGATTGAGAAGCTGGCCAGGTGGTATTGTCGGGTGAGAGATATAGAATTCTGATAGTTTCTTTAGTTGCCGGGCATAGATAGGCAGATGCTCTTGCAGATTCCAATCAACTTCTTTGGCCAATGTGGGGTTCGGGTAGAATCCCGTTTCATGCAGATACAAAAAGCTGTCATAAAGGTCAGCTACGGTATTAGGAGAAACCGTCATCTTGACACCCTGCAGTGGCCAGTTGGTGCGGAAAAAGTCCAAATCAATCTTGTCGAAAGAGCCGGTTCTGTTTCTGTTGTGCACCTCTTTTGGACCGTCCAGGCTCAGTATGGGAATAAACCTCTTTTTGTTGCTGACAAGCCATTGACGTATCTCATCGTTCAGTACGGTGCCATTAGTCGTAGTGGTATAGGATATGTCTAAGTCGGCAAGTGCGTTGTCTGCCCAATCTACCACTTGGCGGATTTTACCGAACACAAGGAACGGCTCACCACCATGGAAATTTATGACGAACTTCTCGTAGGGTTCGCTTCTCAGACGTAATTCACGCTCAATCTGTTCCTCTATGCACTCCACATTCATCGACGGCGCATTCTTGTTCGTCTCATAGCAATACTTGCACCGCAGGTTGCAGGCATTGGTTGCCATGATAAGAATCTCCTTTGTAAAGTCCGATGATACGTCTATGTAGTCCATTCTATTTTCTTGCCTTACAGTTGTTCAAGT
>JBJEKQ010000020.1:0-17764 GCA_051878715.1 Prevotella sp. | reverse complement strand
GGTCTGTAATCTGCCACAGCGGCACACAGGATGGCAGCATCCTGCTGAGGGAAATGTTCGGTGGCTGCAAGATACATCTCCTCGCAACTTTCCACGTCAATCCTGCAGATGCCGTGGCGGGATGTACGGAGTGGGGTGGGACCCGCAATGAGGGTTACCTCTGCACCGCGGCGGGCGCACTCGTCAGCTAAGGCAATGCCCATCTTGCCGCTGGAATAGTTGCCTATAAATCTCACGGGGTCAATCTTCTCGTAGGTGGGACCAGCCGTAATCATTATCTTCTTGCCTTTAAGCTGTTGCGTGTTTCCCTTGAAGAAATCTGCAAGGTACCTCACGATGGCATGCGGTTCCTCCATGCGCCCTTTTCCTTCCAGTCCGCTTGCCAGGAATCCGCTTGCGGGCTCGATGATGTGGTTGCCGTAAGACTTCAGCTGTTCCATACTGGCAACCGTGCTTGGATGGCGGTACATGTCCAAGTCCATTGCGGGTGCGATGAATACTGGTGCTTTCATGGACAGGTAGGTGGTAATGAGCATGTTGTCGGCAATGCCATGTGCCATTTTCCCTAATGTGGATGCTGTACAGGGAGCAATGAGCATGGCGTCTGCCCATAGCCCCAGGGCTACATGGCTGTGCCATGTGCCGTCTCTCTGTGAAAAGAACTCGGATATAACCGGCTTTTGGGTGAGTGCCGACAGTGTGATAGGGGTGATGAACTCCTTGCCCGCCGGTGTGATTACCACCTGCACTTCGGCACCTGCCTTTATCAGCTCTCTGATGATGAGGCATGACTTGTAGGCGGCGATGGAGCCCGTGATTCCCAATACAATTCTTTTTCCTTTCAGCATAGTGCCATCCGTGATATTTCTGGTTAAACTTGCTTTATTTGTTCTTCAACAGGCTTTCCGAAAGCCTTATCCGGGTCAGTACCTGTTTGGTGTTGTAGGTAAAGTCACCTGCAAGCATCCAACTGAAATAGCCTGGGTCTCTGTGAAGTACCGCCCTTACAGGCTCTCCCTTGTATTTGCCGAAGTTGAACACCTCATGCAGCACCTCTTTTCCCTCGCTGTCCAGCAGGGCGGTGCCGTCGGGCTTCTTCTTGGGTGCCCATACGATTCTTCCAGCAAAGTCCACGTTGTCGTTTTGCTTGGAGAAGGCGGCAAGGAAAGAGATGTCGTTCTGTAACTGGCGTTCCTTTTCCGGTTCTGTTTCCGGGTTATATCTGTCCAGCTGTCCTTTCAGCACACGATAGGTTGCCTCGGTGTCCTGATCTGCTTTGTGCGCATCGAAGTCTTCCTCCATCTTCCTGCCGCAATAGAACTTGTAGGCTGCCGCCAGATTCCTCTTTTCCATCTTGTGAAAGATGGTTTGCACGTCAATGAACTGGCATTTGTGGAAATCGAAGTCAACTCCTGCCCTTAGAAACTCCTCTGCCAGTACGGGGATGTCGAATGAGTTGGAGTTGTAGCCGGCAAAGTCGCATCCCTTGAATTCCTCCTGCAAGTCCTTGGCTATCTGCTTGAAGGAGGGTTGGTCTGCCACCTGCTCGTTCTTTATCCCGGTAAGCTCTTCTACCATGGGCGGAATCTTCTTTTCGGGGTTGACAAGGATGTTGGCACGGGTCTCGGTACCATCTGGCATCACCTTGATGTAGGCTATCTGAATAATCCTGTCTTTGACGATGTCTAATCCCGTAGTTTCCAGGTCAAAGATGACCAACGGTCGTTTTAAGTTCAATTCCATGATGTCGCTTTGCCTTTATTCGTTGATCAGCATGGGCATCAGCAGCATCAGAACATCTTGTCCCTCAGGCTGCTCGGCGGGAAGTATTACACCGGCTCTGCTGGGATCTGCCAGTTGTATGAACACATTCTGGCTCTCAACATTGCTTAGCACTTCCACGAAGGCACTTCCCTTGAATCCGATGCTCATGGCAGTACCGTTGTAGTCGCAGTGCATGCGTTCGGTAGCATTCTTTGAGAAGTCGTAGTCTTCGGCATCCAGCTGAAGGGTGCCGTTCTCGATGTGGAAGCGTATCAGATTGCTTGCGTCGTTGGCAAAAGGCATGACACGGCGCAGTGCCGACAGCAACGCCAGGCGTTCGATGGTGATGACATTGGGGTTGTTCTGTGGAATCACGGAGTTGTAATTGGGATATCTTCCCTCGATGAGCCTGCAGCAGAGCCTGTTCTCTGCGAATAGAATCTCAGCATTGCTCTCGTTGAATCTGATGGTCACGTCGTTTTCCTTGTCCAGCGAACCTTTCAGCAGTCCTGCCGGTTTTTTTGGCAGGATGAAAGACGCAGGCTGTTCCGACTTCACGGAGAATACCTTGCTTCTCACCAGCTTGTGCCCGTCGCTTGCCACCACAGCCAGATGTTCCGGTGTGAGGTCGAAATAGATGCCGTTCATCATCGGGCGAATCTCGTCCTGTGCCGTGGCAAAGATGGCGCGGTTAATACAGTCTGCCAAGATAGCAGACGGGATAGTAATCTCTGTGGATCCCTCATTGATGGATAGGGTATGGGGATAGTCTTCCGCACTGTCGATGGGGAGTGAGAACAATCCGTTGAGGTATGATATTCTCACGAGTCTTTCTTCCCCCACCACGTCGATGGTGATAGGCTGTTCGGAGATGCCTTTCACAGCTTCCAGCAGGTCGTGCCCGTTGATGGCGAAGAAGCCGTCTTCATCATTCTCGTTGAGTTCGACAGTTGTTTCCATGGTGTTCTCGCCGTCTGAGGCAGTGAGGGTGAGCTGATGGCCTCTGATAGAAAACAGAAAGTCTGATAATATGGGTAGCGTGTTTCTGCTGTTTAATACTTTTGACAATGCCAACAACCTGTTACATAAAGATGTGCTCGATAATGTGAATCTCATATTTGTATAGTTTAGTTATTCGTGAAGGTAATTCTTTGTCTTTATTTGCCACTTTCCTCCGAATGTCACAGCAGGTCAGAGGTTAAGTCGCACAAAGTTACAAAAAACGCTTGCGGTGGCAAAATATTCATAGGAAAATTGAATTATTTGGAAGAAAATTCGTACTTTCGCAGACAGAATTTTGAAGAGTACTAAAATCTAAAAGAATTATTCAAATGGAATTAACAGGTAGAGTAATTGCCGTATTGCCGGCAAATAGTGGCGTATCTCAGCGCACGGGTAATCCCTGGATGTCGCAGGAGTATGTGATAGAAGTGCCCGGGCAGTATCCAAGGAAATGTGTATTCAGAGTGTTTGGTGAGGATAGAATCAAGACTTTCAATATCCAGAACGGAGAAGATATTACGGTGTCTTTCGATATTGATGCCCATGAATACAATGGCAGATGGTTCAACCAGGTCAGCGCATACAACATCACCCGTGCAAATGCTGTCGTGCAGCCTGCTGCCCCCGTTGAGAGCGGTGTGCCTGCAGCAGGTGGTAGTCAGGTAGCCGCTGACCCCGCAGGAAAGGGTGACCTGCCTTATCCCGCAGCAGACGATCTTCCTTTCTGAAAAAGCAATAACCCCAAATCGGTCATTAGGCGTCTAATGCGCAAACGACCGGTTTGGGATGAAAAAACAGGCATCTGTTCCCTCTTTCTGTTTTGGGCGCAGATGCCTGTTTCCTTTGCGGGTATCTATTTGCTGGCTGTTGCTTCCTGCATGTCACCCTCAATGTACAGCCGGGTCATTTCCACCACGCCATTGGTCCTGACGGTAATGGATTTCTTGAAATGTCCGGGAAACCTGCCTGTGCCGTTGTAGGTCACCTTGATTTCTCCCTTCTGTCCGGGCATCACTGGCTGTTTGGTGTATTCTGGCACGGTGCATCCGCAACTTGCCATTGCCTGGTTGATAATCAGTGGACTATCACCAACATTGGTGTATGTGAATACGCAGGTTACTTTAGGCGATGACTCGGAAAACTTCCCGAAGTCGTGTGTCACCTTGTCGAACTTGATTTCAGCTCCTTTCGTTTCCGTTTGCGCCCCGGCGTGCAGCAGGCACGCCAAGAGGAACAACATTGAAAATACTGCTCTTTTCATCTTCGTTGTATTTAAAATCAGTGCAAAGTTATACTATTTTCGTGAAACCCAATGCGTTTTATTCATAAAAACGCATTGGGTCTTGTTCCTTTAATCCTTGAAGGATACCGGTAATCGCAGTTTCCGGAGTATGTTGTCAGCGTGTGCCGCTAAGCAATTTGTAGTATTCCACGGCACCGAGGATGAAGCAACCTATTCCGTAGTCCTCAAAGTCAGGTATCTTGTTGTAGGTCACAGGCTGTCCTGCAGAGGGGTCTTTTCCTGTACCTTGCACATAGCCCAGGAAACCGTCTTGGTGAATGGCGTCTTGACTGATGGCCTTCCATGCCTTGTCTGCGATGGGACGGAATTTCTTTTCCTTCAGATAACCCTTTTGCAGACCCCATGAGATGCCATAGAGGAAGAGGGCTGTACCTGTAGTCTCCTTGCCACCGTAGGTGACGGGCGACACCAGACTGGCATTCCAGAATCCGTCTTCACGCTGGCAGGTAGCCAGACCTTCGCACATCATCAGGAAGTCTTTCTTTATCTCCTTGTATATCTTGTCTTTGGGTGAAAGCTGGTTCATCACTCTCACGTATGCTGCGAGTACCCAGCCGTTGCCTCTTGACCAGTAACAGTCCTTGCCATCTACCTCCTTATAGGGGGGCACATAGTCGGCATCGCGCCACCACAGACCGTCTTTCTCGTTGAACAGCCCTCCGCCACATTCGTTCCTGCTCCATCGGTACATCTTCATGCAGTGCTCAATGTAGTCGCGGTTGCCTGTAATTTTGTACATTTGGGCATATACGGGCATTGCCATCTGTATGGCATCAATCCACGTCCACCAGCCCACTTTGGTCTTCATCTGCAGTTGCAGGTTGGTCTGTGTGGGGCGTAGCATGGCTGAGTCGCCTGTCATCACGAATCTTTCCAGATAGGTCTGTGAGCAGCACTGGTCATCGGCATCACAGGTCTTCACGCCGTTTCTCGGCGACCATTGGTGGAAGTTTGCCCATCTGTCGGTGTAGTCCAGGTACTTGGCATCCTTGTCTATTTCATACAGTGCCATCAGTCCTTCGTAATAGACCGCCCTTGTCCACAGGTTGCTCGGACGCACCTTTTTAACGTTTGTCGGCTGGGTGGGGTCGGCATATTTCTCCATGAAGTATGTGTTTACTTTCCGGGTGTCAGAGAGAACACTTTCCGGGGTAGGGGATTGTGCAGACGCCGTGGCTGCAATAAACAGTGAAAAGAAGGTTGTTGTTAGCAGTTTCATAATATGATTGTTGTTATGTGTTTACGCTCTCTCAGGGGAATGGTGGGTGCCAGACCGCTGTTTTGCAAATTTACTATAAATACTTGAGATAATGTAATGATTGCCGGATTTTTACGACAATAAATCTTTGCTATATGCGTTCCACATGCTTCACTCCCTTTACGGTTCTCAGTTTTTTGATGAGGGTTTCCAGCCTGTGGATGTCGTTGATCATTACCGTAAGGTTACCGCTGAACAGTCCGTCATGGCTGTCGATGCTGATGCTTCTCAATACCAGCTTCTCGTCCTTGCTGATGATACCCGTGATGTTGTTCACGATGCCGATATCATCGTTACCCACCACGCGCAGCGTAATCTGGTACATTGACTCTCCCTTGCCGCTCCATTTTGCCTTTACTATCCGGTAGCCGAAGCGTTTCCGAAGTTCGGTGGCGTTGGGACAGTCTTCGCGGTGTATCTTGATGCCTCCGCTAACAGTGACAAAACCGAACACGTCATCACCGTATATGGGATTGCAGCATCTCGCCAGCTGGTAGTCGATGCCTTTGAGATTCCGGTCAATCACCAGCACGTCATCATTGTGGGGCGTATGCGATTCGGGTGTTTCCAGCGTGAAGTCCTCTGCACTTCTCGGGGCGTTGTCATTGCCTGTAGCTGTCTCTTTCTGCTGCAGTTCCAGGTATTTCTCAATCACGGTGTTTACGTCGAGCAGTCCGTCGGCGATGCGCTTGTAGAAGTCGCTCACCTCCTTGTAGCCCATACGGGTAATCAGTTTTGCCATCAGGCTTTCGGCAGGCTCTATCTTGCGGTTCTTGAACTTGCGCTCAATCATCTCCTTTGCCATGAGCCCCTCTTTTGCCTGTGTCTCTTTCAGCGCCAGCCTTATCTTCGACTTGGCTCTTGATGTCTGTACTATGTTCAGCCAGTCGCGCTTGGGCTTCTGGCTCGCCGAAGTCATTATCTCCACCTGGTCGCCGCTGTTCAGCTTCTCTCTCAGCGGCACTACTTTCCCGTTGATTTTGGCACCGGTACAGGCATTGCCTATCTTGGAATGGATATGGTAGGCGAAGTCCAGAACCGTGGCTCCTTTGGGGAACTTGAACAGGTCTCCCTTGGGCGTGAACACAAAGACTTCATCCTCATACAGGTCCATCTTGAACTGGTCCATCACCTGCAGGTCGTCGTTCGACTCCAGTATCGAGCGTATGTTGTTGAGCCATTCGTCGATGCCTGTCTCCCCCTGTACGCCCTTGTAGCGCCAGTGGGCTGCCACGCCCTTTTCTGCCACCTCGTCCATCCTTTCGGTCCTGATCTGCACTTCCACCCATTTCTGCTGCGGTCCTAACACGGTGATGTGCAGGCTCTCGTAGCCGTTCGACTTGGGCACTGACAGCCAGTCTCTGAGTCGCTTGGGGTTGGGCTGATACATATCGGTCACGATGGAATAGACCTGCCAGCACTGCATCTTCTCTGCCTTGAGGGGCGAGTCAAGGATGATGCGGATAGCAAAGAGGTCGTATATTCCCTCAAACTCGCATTGCTGCTTCTTCATCTTCTGCCATATAGAATGGATGCTTTTGGTGCGTCCCTTGATATGGAACTTCAGTCCGATACTCTCCAGACGTTCCTGAATAGGGCGGATGAAGTCCTGGATATAGGCATCTCTTTGCGACTTGGTTTCGTTGAGCTTGCTCCTGATCATGTAATACACATCATGTTCCAGGTATTTCAGCGACAGGTCTTCCAGTTCGCTCTTCAGCTTGTACAAACCCAGTTTGTGTGCAAGAGGGGCATACAGGTACGCCGACTCCTGCGCCACTTCGGTACGGGCGGCATCGTTGTCGCAGGTGCCAATCTCCCGCATGATGTTTACCTGATATGCTATCATCAGGAGCACCACCCTCATATCTTCGGCAAAGGAGAGCAGCAGGTTCCTGAAGTTCTCGCTCTGCACCACCGGTTTTTTAGAGTATAGGTTATGGGTGCGTTGCAGTCCGTTGACAATCCGTGCTACATTCTCACCATATACAGGGGCTATCTGCTCTACGGTTATCCCTCCCACCTGTGCCACGGGATTGAGCACCAGGGCGAGCACTGACTCGCGCTTCAGTCCCATCTCGTTGACAGCGATGGCGGCAGTCTGTAGTGCCAGTATGATGGGATTCTGCTGAAACACATTGCGGTTCAACTGAGCGAGCGTGCGTGCAACAAGGTCCTTGAGGTGCCGTTCTTCCTCTGCCCGTATGCTGTCTGCCAGACTCTCTTTTAGTTGTGCTACAAGGGCAACCGTTTCCCTTGTCTCTCTGTATGTAAATTGTAGTCCTGTGGTGTTCATGTGTCGTTACCTGTGTGTTTGTGATTATTCTTGGATTTCGGTGATGGCTGGTGTCTGTGTCCTTACAGACTTGGGCAGTTTCCTCACCACTTGCTGATAGCTGTGTCTGATAAGCCGCTTGATGAGTTCATCGTCCAGAAGACTTTGGTAGTTCACCTGGTTCCAGTATTTCTTGTTCATGTGCCATGCCCCTTCTATTTCAGGGTATTGTGCCCTCAGTTCCTGTGCATGTTCCGGTTCACATTTCAAGGTAATCCATTCATTGGTTTCCAGATCTGTCATGGCAAAGATGTGCCCCGCGATGCGAAACACCAGTGTGGTCTCATCGAATGGAAAATCCTCTGTTGCCAGTGGCAATGAGAGACAGTACTCTCTTATCTGCTCAATGTTCATGGTATATGGGTTTGTTGTCACCTTGTCTTGTGCTGCTATTCCTGTGTCGCCGTCTGATGACTGGAGCCGGATGCCACTGACGGCTGACCGTCATTTGTTGCAGCTTCTTCGTAGGGTTCAAAGCTGTCGGTCATCAGTGTGTCAATCTCGATGGAGTCTGTATCCGGTCGGTGGTAGTAACTTGCACAGCCAAAGTCCGTGATGCTCACATCTTTCATCTGGGCAGGGAATTTGCCTCTGTACTTTTCAAATGCTTTGTCCTTCAAGACAGATTCAAGAAACAGTCCGCATATTGGCAGTGCCGTTCTGCTTCCTTGTCCCAGGGCTCCTGTCCTGAAGTGGATGCACCTGTATTCACCTCCTACCCATGCACCGGCAACCAGTTTGGGGCTTACCGCCACAAACCATGCATCGGAATGGTTGTTGGAGGTTCCTGTCTTTCCTCCAAAATCAGTGTCTCTGAAACTGCTTACATACCTGTTCAGGCTCATGCTGGTGGCTCCGGGTTCACGGAGACCGCCCATCAGGAGTTGCTGCATGTAGAAAGCACTCTTTGCGGATATTGCACTTTTCTTTTCTTCGTGTGACGTATATACCACCGTACCGTTCCTGTCAACAATCTTGGTGACCAGAACGGGAGAAACATATATTCCATTGCGTGACACGGTAGAATATGAGTTTACCAGTTCCAGCAGGTTTACGTCACTTGCTCCTAATGCCAGTGAAGGCGTTTCGTGCAGTTTGCTCTGGATGCCCATGGCGTGGGCGGTGGCAGCGATGCGGTTGATACCCATTTCCTGACCTAACTTGACGGCGATGGAATTCACACTCTGCGCAAAGGCTGCTTTCAACGGCATGGTGTCTCCCGTAAAATATCCGTTGGCGTTGGTGGGAGCCCATGTAACCTCCTTGTTCTTTGACTTGTCAAAGACCTTCATGCTGAAATACTCATCCGTTCTTCGGTCGCACGGGGTCAATCCCTGATTCATCGCTTCGGTATAGACGAACAGCTTGAACGTGGAACCGGGTTGGCGCATGGCTGTCACCTTGTCGTATTTCCATGAGTCGAAATCCAGGTCACCCACCCATGCCTTTACATGTCCTGTTTCCGCCTCCATGGCAACGAAGCCACAGTGCATGAACCTTACCATGTACCTGATGGAATCCATCGTACTCATCTCTTTCTCGATGCTTCCGTTCTCGTAGTCAAAGAGTTTTACCTTGTGGGGCTGGTTCTGCCAATACTCGATGGAGTCTGTCTGGTTACCGAATTTCTGTTTGAGCATCCTGTATGCAACGGTTCTTTTGGCAATGTCTTCGATAAAGCCTTGGATTTCCTGATGCCTTTCGTCTTGCCACGGGTTGGTCTTTCCCCAGTGGCTGTCGAAATTCTTTTGTACAGACTGCATCTGTTTCAGTGCCGCTTCTTCTGCATATTTCTGCATTCGGGTGTCGAGGGTCGTGTAGATTTTCAGTCCGCTGTTGTAGAGGTCATATCCGTTTTCCCTGCACCAGTCCTTCAGATACGCAGCCACCGTTTCCCTGAAGTAGTTTGCCTGACCGTCGTAGTTGCTCTCCACACTATAGTTGAGTTTGATGGGCTGTATCTTCAGCGTATCGTATTGGATTTGTGAAAGAGCACCCTTTTTCAGCATGTTGTTCAGTACTATGTTCCTTCTCTTGAAGGCATTCTCCGGGTTTATCCTGGGATTATAGTAGGTGGTTGCCTTCAGCATACCGACGAGAACAGCCGCCTGCTCTGCTGTCAGTTCTTTTGGCGTGTTGCCGAAATATGTCTTGCAGGCAGTCTTGATGCCGAACGCGTTGGAACCGAAGTCCACGGTATTGGCATACATGGTGAGAATCTCATGCTTGTTGAAGATGCTCTCTATTTTTACGGCAGTAATCCACTCCTTGCTCTTCATGATGAGAATCTTAAGACCGGGAATGTTTCCCAATAGTCCTGTGGAGTATTGGGTCCTGACACGAAACATGTTCTTTACCAGCTGTTGCGTTATCGTTGAGGCTCCGCGTGCATCCCTGTGTACGACATAATCCTTGAAAGCGGCGACAACCCCTTGGAAATCAATGCCGAAATGATGGAAGAACCGCTCGTCCTCAGTGGCAATCAGAGCCTCCCAGAACACAGGATTCACGTCCTCGTATTTTACGGGAGTCCTGTTCTCGTTGAAAAACTTGCCTATCATCACTCCGTCGGCACTATATAGTTCTGAGGCTACATTTGGTTCCGGGTTCTTGATTACACTCATGCTGGGCGACCTTCCGAACAGCCATAGGAAGTTGATGTCAACAGCAATCAGATATGCTATGAACAGAATGATAAGCGACACTGTTGCACTGCACAGTTTTATATACCAGGGTCTGCCCACATACAGCCTCTTGTACCACTTGCAGAATCTGAAGAAGATATCTTTCACTGCTTTCATTGTTCCTTTATGCTTGTCCGTTGTTGTTGCTGCCATGACATAATGTATTTATGTGTTGAATTATCCCTTCTTTGTCAAAGGGAGAGAACCAGCGTATGGATGGGTCGCGCTTGAACCAGGTGAGTTGTTTGCGTGCATACTTCCTTGTGTTGCCCTTGATTCTCTCTACCGCTTCTTCCATAGAATAGTCACCGTCAAAATATGCGAAGAGTTCTTTATATCCTACGGTGTTAAGAGAATTGAAATGCCTGTAGGGATATAACCGGCGTGCCTCTTCAAGCAGCCCTGTTTGCATCATCCTGTCAACCCGCAGGTTGATTCTTTCATACAGTTCGTTTCTTGGCAGGGTCAAACCGATTTTTATGATGTGGAAAGGCCGCTCTTTTTTTGTGTTGTTTCTGAATGAGGAATAGGGCTTGCCGCTTTGCAGGCAAACCTCCAAACCGTGGACAACCCGTCTGACATTCTTCTTGTCAACAATACGGCTGTATTCCGGGTCTAACGTTTCCAGTTCTTTGTAAATGGCTTCAAGTCCCTCCCTATCCAGTTTTTCCTGTATCTGCTCTCTTAAAGATGAATCTATGGTCGGGATGTCGTCAATCCCGTTGCATACGGCATCAATATACATCATGCTGCCGCCTGTCAGGATAGCAATGGGTAGGGGAGAGGCTGTATTGTTATGGATGGCTGCCTGCGACAAATCAGACATGATTTCCATCACATCTTGTTCGTACATGGAGGCATTGTAATACTCGCCAAGGTGCAGTTCTGCTACCTTGTAGTGCCTGATGCGCTCCGTCAGCTCTCTGTCGGGTGTTGCCGTGCCTATTTCCATTTCCGAGAAAATCTGTCGGGAATCCGCATTGATGATAGGCACAGAATAATGCTCAGCCAGTGTTGCGCATAGATCTGTTTTCCCTACAGCCGTAGGTCCTGTTACCACAATCAGCGAGTACATCTTCGTATATGTACTAATTTATCAGGTCTAACCCGCCCCATAAGGGCGAGAGGTTATCTGATGATACCCCTTTTGGAACTCTCGATGAACGAGCAGATATATTCTATTTCCTTGATGTCCCTATACTTTTCACGAACCTCTTGAATGCCTTCTTTGATGATGCCTTTTGCATAAATGATTCTGTAGGCATCATGAATGGCATCAATCGTTTCGTTACTGAAGCCTCTGCGTCTTAAACCGATGATGTTTATGCCGCAATAGCGGGTAGGCTCCTTGCCTGCAATGATGTAAGGTGGAATGTCCTGACTGAAACGGCAGCCTCCCTGAATCATTACAAACCCACCGATGCGGCAGAACTGGTGGCACAATACTGTAGAACTGATAATGGCATTGCTGTCGATTTCCACTTCGCCTGCTATCTTGGTGGAATTGCCGATGATGATACCGTCATTCACCACGCAGTCATGGGCAATGTGGGTGTTCTCCATAATCAGGTTGTTTGAACCTATGGTTGTGCTTGTCTTGCTGGCGGTACCCCTGCTGATAGTGACAGACTCCCTGAAACTGTTGTTGTTCCCAATGACGCACAGCGTGTCTTCGCCTTGGTATTTCAAATCCTGAGGCTTGGTGCTGATGCTGCCGCCGGGGAAAAACTCGTTGTTGTCTCCTATGCGCGCGCCGGCATGCACTGTAACGCTGTTGTAAAATTTGTTGTTGTTGCCGATGACAACGTCTTTGTCTATTACACAGAAAGGACCGATGATGTTGTTATCACCTAATTTTGCGTCGGCTGATACGACTGCCAATGGATGAATCTGATTCATAAACTTACTTGTTTTTTACAATTTGGGCAGTAAAGGTTGCTTCGCTAACCACATGATCGCCTACAAACATGTAGCCTTTCATCGAGGATATGCCGTGTCTTACAGGAGCCAGCAAGTCCACCTTGAAGATAAGGGTGTCTCCCGGCACCACCTTCTGACGGAATTTCACCTCGTCAATGCGCAGGAAATAGGTGGACCATTTCTCCGGCTCTTCAACGGTATTCAACACAAGCAGTCCTCCGCATTGTGCCATCGCCTCTATCTGTAATACGCCGGGCATCACAGGCTCTTGTGGAAAATGTCCCTGGAAGAAAGGTTCGTTGCTTGTAACGTTTTTGATGCCTACGATACTGTTTGCTCCCAAGGCGATAACCTTGTCCACCAGTTGCATGGGATATCTGTGGGGCAACAGTTCGCGGATGCGGTTCACATCCATGATAGCCGGCTCGTTGGGGTCATACACAGGCACCTGCACCTCATGCTTGCGAATCTCTTTTCTCAGCTGGCGGGCAAACTTGTTGTTGATGGAGTGACCGGGACGTGTGGCTATAATCCTGCCCTTGATGGGCTTGCCGATGAGTGCCATGTCTCCAATCACGTCTAACAGCTTGTGGCGTGTGCACTCATTCTCCCAAACAATCGGTTTGTGCTGGATATATCCCAATTCGGAGGCTACGCGGTGCTCCACCTGCAGCATGTCTGCCAGCTTGTCCAGTTCTTCCTGGGATATCTGTTTTTCGTATATCACGATGGCGTTGTCCATGTCGCCACCCTTGATGAGGTTCGCTTTCAGCAGAGGGGCAATGTCTCTCACGAACACAAAGGTGCGTGCCGGTGCTATTTCGGTAGAGAAATCTTCTACCTTGTCGAGTGTCGCAAACTGACTGTTGATGAACTTTGAATTGAAGGAGCACATCGCCGTGAGACTGAATTCTTCGTCCGGCAGAATGGTGATACATGAGCCGGTCTCTTCATCCTTAACCTCAATCTTCTTGCGGATTACGTACCAGTCTTTGGGCGCTTTCTGCTCTTCCTTGCCAATTTCCTTTATCTTGTTGACATACTGGATAGCACTACCATCAAGGATGGGGAACTCGGGACCGTTTACCTGGATAAGGCAATTGTCAACCCCCAACGCATAGAGTGCCGCCAATCCGTGTTCAACGGTAGATACCCTTGCATCGCCTTTTGCCAGGACGGTGCCTCTTTGGGTGTCTATCACGTTTTCCGCTACTGCGTCGATGACAGGCATACCTTCCAAATCAATGCGCTGGATTTTGTAGCCGGTATTTTCCGGTGCGGGATTAAATGTCACGGTGAGGCTCAGACCTGTATGCAATCCCTTTCCACAGAAAGAAAAGCTCCCTTTTAGTGTGCATTGTTTCATCATAATCATTCTTTTGTATTGCTCAACTTGTCCACCTTGTTGGTCAGTTCCGCAAGTTGTTTGTATATTTCCGGTAATCTTCTGAATATGGCTTGTGACTTGAAATAAGCCTTGGGCTCCATCGGGGGAGTGCCTATCAATGTTTCGTTGCCTTTAATGTTCCCGGGCACGCCCGATTGTGCTCCCAAGCTGGTATGGTCGCCAATCTTGATGTGTCCTGCAAGTCCTACTTGTCCGCCGAACATGCACCACGAGCCAATCTTTGTGCTTCCTGCCACGCCTACCTGTGCCGACATGACGGTGTTTTCTCCAACTTCTACATTGTGGGCTATCTGAATCAGGTTGTCCAGTTTCACTCCCTTGTGAATGATGGTGCTGCCCATGGTAGAACGGTCAATGCAGGTGTTGGCGCCAATCTCCACGTTGTCTTCAATGACAACGTTGCCTATTTGGGGTATCTTGTCATAACCCTCCGTGCTGGGTGCAAAACCAAAGCCGTCTGCTCCTATCACGGTGCCGGCATGTATGGTGACACCGTTGCCCAATACGCAGCCTTGATAAACCGTGACATTGGGGTAGAGGGTGCAGTCGCTTCCGATTTTGACGTTGTCGCCGATTACTGTGTGCGGATGGATTTGGGTATTAGCCTCGATGGTCGTGTTGTCGCCCACCACCGCGAAGGCACCGATATACACATTCTCGCCGATGACGGCGGAATCAGACACGGATGCCTTTGGGTCTATTCCTTTTTTCCTGGGAAGCGAAGCGGCATACAGTTGCAGCAGTTTTGCCACACATTCATACGCATTATCCACTCTTATCAGCGTTGCCTTAGTCTCTTTCTCGAGTTGGAAGTCTTTGTTTATCAGAACTATACTTGACTCTGTCTCGTACAGGTAGTTTGCATATTTTGGATTGGACAAAAAAGATATGGCACCTTGTCGCCCTTCTTCTATTTTCGCAAAGGTGCATACCGATGCATTTTCATCTCCTTCTATTTTACCTCCTATAAAGTCTGCAATCTGTTTTGCTGTAAAATTCATGTGGAACAAATGAAAAATAATTGTTATTGTTCTGCAAATATAGTAATATTTTTGATTATAGGGTTTTTAAATGGTAATATTTTGTCCTTTTATTCAAAACAGTGGTATTTTTCCAATTCAATGCACATCTCTTTCTGTAGTTCCTGTGCTTTCTGTCCGGCGGCTTCCGCATAGTCTTCGCCGTTGCTGGCATAGATGATGCCTCTTGAACTGTTGACCAGCAAGCCGCAGTCGTGGATGATTCCGTATTTGCACACCTCCTGCAGGTTTCCGCCCTGTGCTCCAACGCCGGGAACCAGCAGGAAATGGTTGGGCACAATCTCCCTTACCTCTTTGAAGAAACTTCCCTGGGTAGCGCCTACCACGCACATGATGTTTGTATCGTTGCCCCAGATGCAGCATTTCTTCAGCACTTTTTCAAACAGGCGTTCGCCTTTCTCGTCGCATGTGAACTGGAAATCCATGCTGCCCTTGTTGCTGTTAAGGGCAAGCACGATGCCCCATTTGCCTGCGTAGCTCAGGAAGGGGGTTACGCTGTCCTCACCCATGTAGGGTGCCACGGTAAGTGCATCCACGCCGTACAACTCGAAAAAGGTCTTGGCATACATGGCAGACGTGTTGCCGATGTCGCCCCTCTTTGCATCTGCAATGATGAACAGTTCCGGGTAGTTGGCGTGCAGGTATTCAATGGTCTTTTCAAAGGAAACCATGCCCTTTATGCCATGCGCCTCATAGAAAGCCAGATTCGGCTTGTATGCCACGCAATAGGGGGCAGTGGCATCAATGATGGCCTTGTTGAATTCGAATATGGCATCCTCTTTGCCTTTGATGTGTTCGGGCATCTTGTTGATGTCGGGGTCAAGTCCTACACACAGGAATGACTTCTTTGTCCGTATCTGTTCGGTAAGTTGTTTTCTGTCCATGTCTTTTGTTTTTTATTCATTTACAGTTCTGTATCCTTCATTCTGTCTGCATTCTCTGCTACCGTCAGCGCATCAATGAGTTCTTGTATGTCTCCGCCCAGGAAACCTTGCAAATCGTGGGAGGTAAAGCCTATGCGGTGGTCGGTCACACGTCCTTGGGGGAAGTTGTAAGTCCTGATTTTGGCACTTCTGTCTCCGGTAGATACCAGCGATTTCCTTCGGCTTGCAATGTCGTCAACGTATTTCTGGTGCTCGCGGTCGTAGATGAATGTCCTCAATCTCGACAATGCCCTTTCCTTGTTCTTGGGCTGGTCGCGGGTCTCCGTACATTCAATGAGTATCTCTTCTGTCTCTCCCGTGTTGGGGTTCTTCCAGTTGTACCTCAGTCTGACTCCCGATTCCACCTTGTTCACGTTCTGTCCGCCGGCGCCGGAACTTCTGAATGTGTCCCATTTTATTTCGCCTTCGTTGATGGACACTTCAAATTTGTCTGCTTCGGGCAGCACAGCCACGGTGGCGGCACTGGTGTGCATCCTTCCCTGTGTCTCGGTTGCCGGAACGCGCTGCACGCGATGCACCCCCGATTCGTATTTCAGCGTGCCATACACGTTGTCACCGCTAATGGCAAAGTCTATTTCCTTGTAGCCTCCCACAGCACCCTCATTCATACAGGTGATGGAAAGAGTCCAGTTCTTGCTGTCACAGAATTTCTTGTACATCTGGAACAGGTCTCCGGCAAAGAGTGCGGCTTCATCTCCGCCTGTGCCCGCTCTGATTTCCATCTGCACGTTTTTCGCGTCTTCGGGATCCTTGGGCACCAGTGCCATCTTGATTTCCTCTTCTATCTTTGGCCGCAACTCTTCGTTGACGGCAAGTTCTTCCCTTGCCATCTCTTTCATTTCCGGGTCACTCTCGTTGGTCAGAATGTCTTTTGCCTCTTTGATGGAGTTAAGACAACTGGTGTATCTCTTCTTGGCATCCATAATGTCGCCAAGTTCCTTGTACTCCCGTGTCAGCTTTACGTAGCGGTCCTGGTCGGCTATCACCGATGGGTCTGTTATCAGTGTGGAAACTTCCTCGTATCTGCTTTCCAGACCATCCAGCTTGATAAGTATGCTGTTGCTTTCTGTCATCTGTTTTTATGGGTTGTTTTGTTCTGAGAGGTATGCGTGTTGTTGGTCTTGCGTCACCTGAAGGGCCATGCAGCCCGTCAGTACACAAATGTGCCGTATTCGCTCTGAATGGTCAGGCTCTTCTCTCCCTCTTCTATTCGACCGATGATTTGGGCGTCAATATTGAACTGCTTGCTGATTGCCATCACCTTTTCGGCATCCTCGGGCGAAACGTATATTTCCATCCTGTGTCCCATGTTGAACACCTTGTACATCTCTTGCCAGTCGGTCTTGCTCTGTTCCTGAATGGCCTTGAACAATGGGGGAACGGGAAACATGTTGTCCTTGATTACCTTGCAGTTGTCGTTTACAAAGTGCAGCACCTTGGTTTGGGCACCGCCTGTACAGTGCACCATGCCGTGTATGTCTTTTCTCATCTGTGCAAGCAGCATCTTGATGACCGGAGCGTAGGTTCTGGTGGGAGAGAGCACGAGTTGCCCTGCGTTTGTCGGTGCCTTGTCTACGCTGTCGTCCAGTTTGTATTTGCCGCAATAAACCAAGTCCTGGGGCACTGCATTGTCATAGCTCTCCGGATATTTCTCGGCCAGATACTTGTGGAACATGTCGTGTCGGGCACTGGTCAGCCCGTTGCTGCCCATGCCGCCGTTGTAGGCATCCTCATAGGTGGCTTGGCCAAACGACGCCAGACCTACAATCACATCCCCCGGACGGATATTGGCATTGTCAATCACGTCGCTTCTCTTCATCCTGCAGGTTACGGTAGAGTCAACGATGATGGTACGCACCAGGTCGCCCACGTCGGCCGTCTCTCCGCCTGTGGAGTAGATGCCGATGCCCAGCTCCCTCAGTTTTCCGAGTATCTCGTCTGTGCCGTTGATGATTGCCGAAATCACTTCGCCGGGAACAAGGTTCTTGTTTCTTCCTATGGTGCTCGACACCAATATGTTGTCAACGGCACCCACACAGAGCAGGTCGTCCGTGTTCATGATGAGGGCATCTTGGGCGATGCCTTTCCAGACCGAAAGGTCACCCG
>JBJEKQ010000019.1:0-17849 GCA_051878715.1 Prevotella sp. | reverse complement strand
GCTGCAAGGCAAGCAACGCTCCCGAACTGTTTGCAAAACCCGACATCGACGGTGGTCTGATTGGTGGCGCATCACTCAAGGCTGCTGATTTCAAGGGCATCATCGACGCCTGGAAATAATCCCCCCGGGCAATAAAACAAATACTGAACGCATGAAGCATTTGATTGCAATGCTCACCCTACTCTTATGCATCGGCACCAGTGCCGATGCACAGAGTTTTACCGAGCGTCTGCAGAAAAGCAACAAGTGGCAAGGCAAGATAGAGATTCACCAGAGCAACGAGATAACACAACTGGTGAACGGAAGTCACGTGGGCTCCAACCAGGTGAAAGATGAAGCACCTGCCATACAACCCAAACCGGTGGTGATAGAACGACCGGGAAACACATCATCGAGCGGTACTGCAACGGTGAAGAAGGCATCAGAACCAGTGGCAAGAAAAACGGAAGCCACCACCAAGAAACAAGAAACTCCAGTCAGGAAACCCGAAACCTCCACCGCGACAAAGAAGCAAGAAACCGCCACTGCAAAGAAACAGGTGGCAGCGGCAGACACCACATCAACTGCAGATGATGCAACGGGCGCGGACTCCCACAAGAAAGTGGTGAGAAATGCCTACAAGGTAAACGGCTACAGAGTGCAGATTTTTGCCGGAGGCAACACCCGCAAAGACCGTCAAAAGGCGGAACAAATAGGCAACGAGATAAAGTCGCTGTTTCCTACAGAACCTGTCTATGTGCATTTCTACTCTCCCAGATGGATATGCCGCATGGGCAATTACCGCACTTACGAAGAGGCTCATGCCATCCTCACTGCGGTAAAAGAGGCCGGCTACGACCAGGCTTCGATAGTAAAAGGAAAAATCAGTGTGGCATACTGAGCGTAACGGCGCTGGAAAATATGGCACGCCCCACATATATTACAGGTGATACAGAAGATGTGCACCGCAACGATTTGAAGCATCATGGATTTTGAAACGGAAAAGACCGAACAACAAATAGCCAAGGAACAACAGGAACTGAACGAATTATCCGCACACTATAAGTCCATCTTGGGACTGCTGGGCGAAGACAGCAGCAGAGAGGGACTGCTGAAAACCCCCATGAGGGTGGCAAAAGCGATGAAGGTGCTGACACGGGGCTACGGAATGGATGCCCACAAAGTGCTTACAGACGCGCTGTTCAAAGAGGAATACAATCAGATGGTCATCGTGAAGGACATTGATTTCTTCTCTCTATGCGAACATCACATGCTGCCCTTCTATGGCAAGGTGCACGTGGCATATATCCCCAACGGCTATATTACCGGATTGAGCAAGATAGCCCGTGTGGTGGACATATACTCGCACCGCCTGCAGGTGCAGGAGCGCATGACCCTGCAGATTAAGGAATGTATAGAAAAGACACTGCATCCGCTGGGCGTGATGGTGGTGGTGGAAGCCAAACACATGTGTATGCAGATGCGGGGCGTGGAAAAACAGAACTCCATTACTACCACCAGCGATTTCAGCGGCGCATTCAACCAGGCAAAAACACGCCAGGAGTTTATGAACCTGATACATAACAACCAATAAGAATCAAGATACTACAAACCCAAAAAAGCAACCGCTATGAGACAGTCCGACAGAGGAACTTACACGAAAGATTCGTACAGCAAGGAATTAGGAAAAAGCTGCTTGTTCAGATTCTTCAAACTGGGAGGTGTGGTGATATTGCTACTGGTACTCGCCATCTTTACCGTTCCCTCTGAAGAGCGCATGAAAAAAGGTACATTTGATGCTGTAGTGCTGTGCATCCTGGGCGACCTGGTTGGAGAACAGGACCGTGCTGATGACTTTGCCAGAAACATGTCGTCGATAGTTACCCGATTAGACTCTACCTCTAACCGTATAGAACAGGTGGTTACATTCAAGAAACTGAATACCATGGAGGTGTATAACCACCTGTTCTATTCCACTTTATATATACACAACTCTGCACGTCCGCAGGGTGTCAGAGCCGCTTTCGGTGTGTTCGGCTTGGTGATACCCACTGTGGGCAGCGACGATTTCCTGCTTAACATCGAACCCATGAGGTTCGACAACGGAGACCGGAGATTGGGCGCACCCGACAGAGAGGGGGATGCCACAATGGGCGACCCGCTGGATTATGACGATGATTACAATCCATACGAGATAGGTCGCTAACGTGAGCGACCTATCACATAGATTCTGAATGACATTGCCGGAAGTTTGTCAGCGAGCACGGCACCTTTTTTTCCTTTCTCGCACATGGCAACACCCTTGACGGGAACAATCTTTTCAGGTTGTTCCAAGGTATTCTCGTCATCCATTCCAGAGTGCGAGAGGGTAAGGGTGGATGCCTGGAGCTCACCCTTCATTCCCTGCAAGTTGAGCTGGATGGGCTGTTCCTGCTTCGAGGTGTTGATTACCTTCACTATCACCTCACCCTTATTCTTGTCTGTCACCGCACTGGCAAACAGTCCATTCTGTCCTTCCTGACCAGCCACAGGCTTGCCGTCCATTGTCAAGGACAACACATGCGTACCCTTGTGGGTAGAATACATCTGTTGCACATAATAACTCACCGTCTTGAACATACGGGTATTGTCAAACCATATCAGGTCGGGACGCCACTGCCAGCCCTCCACATGTGCCAGAAGCGGAGCATAGGCGGTCATGTGCACCACATCGGCATTGCGCTCCAGGTCGGTCATGAAAGCAGCCTCATAGAGCGAGGTTTCGTAATGATTCCATTTCTTTCCCTTGCCATGACAGGCATACTCACCGGCAAATACCTTGGGGCCCTTGCGGTCATAACTCTCATAGCGCAGGCCATGGCTCAGGAACCACGATTCGGGGCGGTAGAAATGCTCATCTACCAAATCCACCTTCTGCTGCTTCATGGCCTTCCATCCCAATTCAAACATCTTGCCCTCCGAATCAGGACCGCTGGTACCAATGAGTTTGATGTCGGGATATTTTGCCCTAATGGCTTTCACAAACGGTTCGAGACGTTCGTAATACAGTGTGTCCCACTGCTCGTTGCCCACTCCGAGATACTTCATGTTGAAAGGAGCGGGATGCCCCATCTCTGCACGCTTCCTGCCCCATACGGTAGTGGTGTCTCCATTGGCAAACTCTATCAAATCGAGACAGTCGTCGATATAGGGTTTCAGTTCGTCCACAGGCACGTGGGCTTTGGGGTTGTTACGGTTCTGGAACTGGCACGCCATGCCCACATTAAGCACAGGAAGGGGTTCTGCGCCGATATCCTCAGACAACTGGAAGAACTCGAAGAAGCCCAAGCCGTAACTCTGGAAATAGTCAGGATAGAAACGATGGGGGAAGGTATATTCCCAGCGGTTCTCGTTGAGCGGACGGTTCTCTACCGGTCCGATAGTGTTTTTCCACTGGTAGCGGGTAGCCAAATCCACGCCCTCTACGATGCAGCCTCCCGGAAAGCGCAGCACACCGGGATGCTGGTCGGCAAGAGCCTGCGCCAGGTCACGGCGCATACCGTTTTCTCTGTTCTTGAATGTATTGACAGGAAACAGGCTGACATGCTCCAGGTCAATGGCATTGCGCCCGCTGAGGTAGATACGCAGGGCTGCCTTGTTCATGGTTACAGGCGACTTGAGCAACACCTCGTAGCGCGCCCATTTGTCGTGCTGCACCTTGATTTGCGCACCCACAAACTCCTGGCGCTCACCCATAGTAGAGGGATCTATCAACTGTACGATAATCTGGGCGGTACCCTTGGGAGAACGTGCCCATACAGTGAAACGGTAGGTTTCTCCTTCCTGTACACCTATACCGAAGAAGCCCTCGTTGACCAGTCCGGTGCGGCGATCCGTATGACCAGGATTGCTCAGGCGCACGTAATGCGGACAGCGCTCGAACGGACCGTCGTCCAGCAAAGCCACCTTGCCGAAGGTTTGCCAGCCCATGAAGTGTTGTGGAAACTCGAAGGAGCGGTTTTTCACCAGCTCACCATACAATCCGCCGTCGGCTGCATAGTTGATGTCTTCAAAGAAGAGTCCGTACATCGTGTTCTGAACGGGTGCCCCCGCCTTCTTGGTGTTCACGTCCATCACCGCTGTCTGGGCAGATGTAAACACAGACGCCATTGAAGCGAAGAGCGCAATGAATAATTGACGTTTTAGCATTTGAACGATTCTTTTTATGGCACAATAGAAAAAAATCATGCCGAGGTTAATATTCAGATAAGGTTTCTCCGACAAAATTAGTTAAAAAGTAAGTATATAGCAAAGTTTTTCGGTTAATTATTGTACTTTTGTATAAATAAGAGAAACAACTAAAACGAAAACCTTAAAGAAATTAAAGAAATGAACACACAACATTCCGGAGGCAGCAGAGCGTACCTCATTTCCATTGTACTCGTGGCAGTACTTGGAGGACTTTTGTTTGGATATGACACCGCCGTAATATCAGGTGCCGAAAAAGGATTACAGGCATTTTTCATGGGTGCCGAAGATTTTACCTACACGGATTTCTGGCATGGGTTTACCAGTTCCAGTGCCCTGATAGGCTGCATCATCGGTTCCGCAATGTCGGGAGTTCTGGCATCCAATTGGGGGCGCAAGCGCTCGCTTATCTTCGCCGGTATCATGTTCTTCCTGTCTGCATGGGGCTCCATGTGTCCTGAAACGATGATACTACCCGAAGGCAAGCCCGACCTTACTCTGCTTATCGTGTTCAATATCTACCGTGTGATTGGCGGTATCGGCGTAGGACTTGCCTCTGCCGTGTGCCCCATGTATATCGGCGAGATTGCTCCCAGCAACATCCGCGGCATGCTGGTGTCGTGGAACCAGTTTGCCATCATCTTCGGACAGTTAGTGGTGTATTTTGTCAACTTTTTCATCCTGGGCGATCACGTGGCACCTGCCATTGCCAGCATAGGCAACGGCATGAACGAGATACTGAACGGTGCCGAAGCCTCGTGGGCGATTGAGAGCGGATGGAGGTATATGTTCGGTTCTGAAATGATTCCTGCCGGACTGTTTGCCATACTGATTTGCTTTGTACCCGAAACTCCCCGCTATCTTGCCATGGTGGGACAGGATGACAAGGCAGAGAGAATACTTGCACGCATCAACGGCGCCGACAAGGCAAAAGAGATTCTCAACGACATCAAGAATACGGTGACGGAGAAGAAAGAACGCCTGATGACCTACGGTTTCCTGTGCATCTTCGTGGGCGTGATGCTCTCAGTATTCCAGCAGGCAGTGGGCATCAATGCCGTGCTCTACTATGCACCGCGCATCTATGAGGCAATGGGCTTTGACAATCCCATGATGCTCACCGTGTTCAACGGCATCGTAAACCTTGGATTCACCTGCGTGGCCATCTTCACCGTAGAGAAGTTGGGGCGCAAGCCTCTGCTCATCGTGGGTTCGTTAGGCATGGCAATAGGAGCCATCGGTGTGGCTATCACCTTCAACAACCCCGACCTGCAACTGCTGTGCATGGTGTCCATTATGATATACTCCGCCTCGTTCATGTTCTCATGGGGCCCCATCTGCTGGGTACTCATCGCCGAGGTATTCCCCAACACCATCCGTGGTGCGGCAGTGGCCATCGCAGTGGCATTCCAATGGATTTTCAACTGGATTGTATCTACCTCGTTCGTTCCCCTGTCCAACAGCATGGGCTACTGGTTCACCTACGGTCTGTATGGTGTAATCTGTGTGCTGGCAGCCCTGTTCGTATGGAAGCTCGTGCCCGAAACCAAGGGAAAGACACTGGAAGACATGAGCCGCCTTTGGAAGAAATGACAGAGTCTTCAGAGAAGAAAACCATTTACAGACAAAGAATAATAACCAACAAGCGAATTTGATATGAAAACAATTTTAGTAGCAGAAGACAACGACAGCAACTATATGCTGATGACCTATATTCTGAAGAAAGACTATAATTTCGTAAGGGCAAGCAATGGCGTTGAGGCTGTGGAAATGGCAAAGAGAGGCGGCATAGACCTGATACTGATGGATATCAGGATGCCACTGAAAGACGGTCTGGAAGCTACCCGGGAGATAAAGGCGGAGCAACCCAAGTTACCCATTATCGCGCTTACCGCCAACGCCTTCGACAGCGACCGCGAGATGGCACTCAATGCAGGATGTGATGATTTTCTTCCCAAGCCTGTGAGTAGCGCTACCTGCCTGCAGATGATTGCCAAATACATCTGATGCAGGCTGAAAGCCAGTCACTGCAGTGGCAGAGATTACAGGAGTACCGCCTGCATCTCTGCCACTGCTTTTTGCCATGCACGGCAGGCGTCCATCTTCTGGTTCACCGCATCGTAATACATACGGGCACCCAACAGGTAATCCATGGTCGAGATGCTGCCGGCATCCAGTGCTTTCTTGAGCAGGGCGGTATTGTCAGTGGTGCGCAAGGCCTCTTCGTAAGACTTCACCACCTGGTGCAGACCATTCTGCTGCACAAAGAGATTATGCAGCCTGCTATAGAACTGTTGCCTTGCATCGGTCTGCCTTGCCTTGGCGGCCTCTACCTGTGCCTTGGCATGGCGCACGCGGTTCTTGTTTGCCCAGAGGGGTATAGACATGCCCACCTTGACCCCCTGATAGTTTTCTCCGCTGACATATTCTCCCATGAAGCCCAGCGACACCGTAGGTAGCCCGTCGGCACGGCGCACGGCGAGTTCCTTGTCAGCCACGGCTATCTCCTGTCTGACATAAGCCAGGGCAGGACTCTTCTGTTCGGCTTCAGCATACCACGCCTCGAAATCATCGGCAACCGACACGGCAGGATAGTCAGTGGTTTCCAACGACAGCGGTTCCCCGCCATTCAGACGCTGCAGTTCTGCCATTGCAGCCTCACGTTCGGTGTTGCAGCGCATCATCTCTGCGGCAACGGAAGCCAGGTCGAGCTTCACCTGATTGTATTCTATACGGTTCACATCCCCCTGTTCCAGCCGCTTCAGCTGTGCCGCTGCTATCTCTTCCGCATGCTTTTTTCTCAGCGACAGTTCCCTGTACATGGCATTGTAGTAAATCACATCAAGGCACAGATTATGCGCTTCCAGCAGCAGCTGCATACGACTCTCCCTGTACTGCCAGTCTGCCAGGGCATCCTGCTGCTTTGCCAACCGGCGTTTGGCACCGGTAACAGTAGCGAAGTCAAACGACTGTGTGGCACTTACATCCTTGCGGTGGCCGATAGATGCAGGACTACCCCAGAGATAGCCGAACTCCACTTCCGGATTTGGAAGATTAAGACTGGTATGATTGCCCACCTTGGCAGCCTCCGTCTCATGACGCAGTGCGACAAGCGTGGTGTTGTGCTGTTCCACACTTTGCAACACACGCTCCACATCATTCTGCGCCCAGGCGCAGCAAGCGGTTGCCACCATCACGGAAAAGAACATTTTTCTCATTTTCATATCTTGTTTATGTTTGCGAAGACATACATGACCGGTATCACGAAAGCATCGGGCAAGGAAGAAGCGGCATCTGCCGATGAGCAGCATGCCGTTGCATGACAATGCCGAAGAGCAAAGAAACCGACGGGTGCAAAGGTAGGAATTTATTATTGCAATCAGATTGCAATGTGATGGCTGCACCGGAATACGACAGGAATACCGCAGACAGACAAAAGAGAAAAAGGAACTATCTGTGCAGCGGAATGGTGAAATGGAAAACAGAGCCCTTGCCTTCCTCTGACTCCACCCAGATATTGCCGTCCCATTTCTGCACAAGCATCTTACAGATAGACAATCCCAATCCGGTGCCCTGCGAGAAGGTGTTAACCTTCACAAAGCGTTCGAACACCTGGTCTATCTTATCAGCAGCAATGCCTATGCCGGTATCTTTCACAAAGCAATGTGCGCGCTGTTTCTCCAATGTATATCCCACAGTGATATTGCCCTGACGGGTGAACTTGATGGCATTGGTCACCAAGTTGCCGATAACCTGCAGCAACCTGCTTCTGTCTTCGCTGATTATCAGTTCGGTAGGTGGCACCTCCAGTTTCATCTGCACCCCTTGAGGCATCCGGTTGCAGTAGGTATCGAAAATGGAAAACCATATCTTGCGCAGATTGATGGGACGCCGCACATACTCCAGCGTGCCTGCCTCTATCTTGGCAATGTCAAGCACGTCATTGATGAGTCTCAGCAGGATATCTGCATTCTCCCTGATGATACCGGCAAAACGGGTGCGCTCGGCACCGGTAGGTGCAGTGGCCATCAGACTGGAGAAGCCTACGATGGAATTGAGCGGGGTTCGTATCTCATGGCTCATATTGGCAAGGAAAGCTGACTTCAGTCGGTCTGACTGCTCAGCCTTGATACGCGCTTTCACCAGTTCCTGCTCTACGGTGTTCATATCGGTCATATCCCACGACACGCCCACAAGCAGCGGACTTCCCCCTTCACGATACACCAACGTCTTGAGGGTCTGCACCACTCTCGCCTCACCCTCTCCGTTGATGTAGGACTCCTGTTTGTTGATGGTTTCGCCTATCGCCACCAGCTTCATATCATCTTCGCGGAAGTGCTTGGCATCTTCCCTATTGGGAAACACCTCAAAGTCGGTCTTCCCCAGAACCTGGTCGGCGGGAATCTTGGAGAACTCGGCAAAGGCCTTGTTCCAGTAGATATACCTGAAATCATTGCCCGTATCTTTCACAAAGAGATAGACCGGCACATTATTCAATACAGCATCAAGCAGACGGTTAAGCTCCCGGTACTTGTCACGACTCTTGATTACCTCGGTGATGTCCTTGGAGAAGAACCAATAACTTGCCTGTTCATCATCCTGCATCACAAAGGCTGTAACATGATGATGGGTCACTTGACCGGTAATCTTGTCCTGCTCTTTGAACTGGAAGGTGGTGATGCCGCCCTGCTCCTGAATCTGCCGCACACACTCGTCAAAAGAGTGCTCCCTCCACATGGCCTTTACCCTCGATGCGTCGTCGTTCTTCAGGAAGCCGTCAATGCCATACATCTCCCTTATCGGCTTGTTGGCATAAATCAGTTTTCCGTCTGCAGAGACACCCACTACTCCATCGCTCACAGTATCGAGAGCCTTTCTGAACATTGAGCGTTTGCGTTCCGCCTCAACCCTGTCTGAAATGTCTCGGCACATCACAAGCGCATACTCCCCATCCAGCGGGAAGATACGGTTCTCAAAATACCTGTGTTCTCCGTCCACATCCAGTTCATGGTATGCCACCGAACTCTTGCCGGTGGCCTTCACCTTCTCAAAGTTGTTGTGCACGTTAGCATACGCCTCATCAGACAGTTTGTCTTTCATCCTGGTACCGCGCAACTCGCTGACGCAGGGTCCCACATGGTTGGTCATTTCATTGGAGACCACGTCAATACAAGTCTCATTCATGTCAAAAACCGTCAGCATATCGGGCAAAGCGTCAAGTATCTTGACAGCATAGCGCTCACGAAAACTGGCGCTATCACCATCCCCAGCAACAGTCTCTTTGCGTTTCATCTCACACAACTGTTGCCTCAGCCTTTTGTTCTCATCCTCCAGAGAAGTGCACACGTTCCTTAAACGTGCGTTCTCCTGCTCTAACGATTGTTGTGACATGTCTTCAACGATTTTTGGGACGCTTACCAAAACGCCTCCTACCTGTTGCAAATGTAGTCTATTTTATATAATCGGCAAAATTTTATCCCTATTTTCTTCCTGCGCACACGGAACCTGCATTTTTCTATAAAAAAATTTGGCTGAATAAAAAGAATACAGTACCTTTGCACCCGCAATGTTCGGAAGAGTACTTGCAATCGGGATGTAGCGCAGTTGGTTAGCGCACGCGTCTGGGGGGCGTGAGGTCGCTGGTTCGAGTCCAGTCATCCCGACCAAACGAATGAAACAACAAGGAACGAAGCTGCAAACAGCTTCGTTTTTTCATAAATCAATACTTTCATGAAAGGAACAGCAAGAAAATCAGGTATGGCAAACATGCTGTTTGCCTTGTCTATCGCCCTTGTCTGTCTGACAGCATGCAGCAAGGACGACCAGAAGAACGAAACGACGGATGCCACCATGCCACAGGGCTTTGTGATACTGGCAGACGCAGTGCCCGACATCATTCAGGAGATACGCTATTACTCCACCTACAACTTCGTGGGAGAGCGCATCAACGGGTATGAAGAGCCTGTAGCCATTATGACCAAAGAGGCCGCCACTGCCCTAAAAGAGGTGAGCGACGACGTGAAGGCGCAGGGGTACCGACTCAAGGTGTATGACAGTTATCGCCCGCAACGTGCCGTGAACCACTTTATCCGTTGGGCTGAAGAGGTGAACGACACGCTGATGAAGCCCTACTTCTATCCGCTGGTAGATAAGTCGAAGTTGTTTGAACTGGACTATATCTGCGCCAAGTCGGGACACAGCAGGGGCTCCACTGTTGACCTGACACTCTTTGACATGACCACAGAAAAGGAAGTGGATATGGGCGGCACCTTCGACTATTTCGGAGAGCTGTCACACCCCGACTACAAAGGCATCACCCCCGAGCAATACCACAACCGCATGATACTGCGAGAAGCGATGATGAGACATGGTTTCAATCCCTTTGACACGGAATGGTGGCACTTCACCCTCAAAGACGAGCCATATCCCGACACCTATTTTGATTTCCCGGTAAGATATTACAGATAAACCATGAAAAAGAGTAACAACCAAAACCGCACTAAGTGCAACTGCCATACATGGATACGTAGCCTGCTACTGGTACTCACCATGCTTGTAGCCACCAGCAGCTGCGGAGAAAGCGACACGGATGACCCTGCATTGCAACAAGACCTGAATACCCTCAAGGAATGGCGTGCAGGCGAGAAGGTGAGCGAGAAGAGCATCCAGAGTTACGGCACAGACCGCTGCTTTGAGGCATCAGTCATCGACGATGCCCTGTTCCAGCGCATATACAAGAAATCGTTCAAGGAAGACTGCACCATCGACAGAGATGACCTGCGCTATCTGAAAGCACTGCACCGCAACATCCAAGGCGAGATATTGCTGGGCGAGATGATATGCAACAAGGCTATCGCTGCCGACCTGTTGCAGATATTCAGGCAACTGTTTGACAACGCCTACCCCATTGAGCGCATGGTACTGATAGACAACTACGATGCCGATGACACCAAATCGATGGTAGCCAACAACAGTTCGGCATTCAACTTCCGTTTCATTTCCGGCACAACCACACTGTCCAACCACAGCAAGGGCATGGCAATAGACATCAACCCGCTCTACAACCCATACGTCAAGAACCGCGCCGACGGCAGCCTGTATGTGGAACCCGAGGAGGGAAGGGAGTATGCTGACCGCAGCAAGACCTTTGACTACAAGATTGAAAAGGGCGATTTATGCTACCGCCTGTTCATTGAGCACGGCTTCACCTGGGGCGGCGAATGGGTAAGCCTGAAAGATTATCAGCATTTCGAGAAGGAATAAACGTTCAAGACCTCCATGCCGTAGACTATCCTATCACTCCTCTACAGGAGCTGGTCACCTCATACGCTCCAAGGCAAATCCTACATCAAGGATGCCGCGGAGCGTTTCTTTTTTCATAATATGTGAGATATGCACCTCGATGGAGTCGGCGTCAGTGAGGGTCATGCTCCTGAGTGGAAAGCGGTACTGAAACGCCCCCACCCCATGCCCGTTGAACACTCCCTTCTCATTGACCAGGGAACACTGCAGGGTGTCGCACCACTGCTTCCTTTGCGAAGGCACACACTGCCTTACCACTAATGCCACATTCTGGTAAGGATAATCCCCATGCACACGCAGTTCCACCCACGACTGACAGGTGGACTTCCTTTCAGCCAAAGCTTCCCTTTCCGCTGGCTGGGTATAGGAGTACAGCGGACTGACATAGGCGGTATAGCGCAACGTGTCGGTGCGCTCCCACCCCTCTTCGTCGATATGGCAGTAACGGGAAAACACACGACTGCGGTTGCAGCCTTGTGTGAGTGCTACAACCGCAGTGATGATTAGAACGATGCCGGCATATCGTATGGCTCTTCTCATTCTATTGTTCCTTTTTGTCCCGTTCACGACTTTTTGCCTGTCGAGGCTGTCGGTTGTTGGACTTATTCTGCGGCTTTGCAGCCTTGCTCTCTGCCGCAGGAGTGTTTTTCTCCTCCGCTCCTTCCTTGCCCTTGCTGCCGCGTTGAGGCTTGTTGTTACGCTTTTTCTTCTTGTTCTTGTCAAAGCGGTTCAAGTCGCCCTGCAGCAGTTCTACAGGAGACTGGGGAGTACCTGCCTCACCCTCCTCTTGCAGAGAGGCAGGCTTCTCGCCCCTTCTGTTCATTTCGATAATCTCTCTGGCTTTCGCTGCCGTGATAGTCTGCAGATTGGCAGGAATCCGCTTGTCGGTGGAATAGGTAATCAGCCCTGCCAGTATATCTGCCTTGAAATAATAATAGTCGTTGTCAACGGTCTGCAGCACCACCTCCTTACTGGGCAGTGTACGCCCGGCTTCCACATATTCGTCCACCTCATAGTTGAGACAGCACTTCAACTTGGCACACATGCCGGCAAGTTTCTGCGGATTGAGCGACATATCCTGATAGCGGGCCGCACTGGTACTTACGCTCACAAAGTTCTTCATCCATGTGGCGCAGCACAATTCCCTGCCGCAGGGTCCCGTTCCGCCGATGCGTCCGGCCTCCTGACGGGCACCTATCTGCTTCATCTCTATGCGCACATGGAAAGTCTCTGCCAGCACTTTTATCAGTTGTCTGAAATCGACACGTTCGTCTGCGATATAGTAGAAGATAGCCTTGTTGCAGTCACCCTGGTATTCCACATCTCCGATTTTCATCTGCAGTCCCAGTCGTTTGGCTATCTGCCTGCTCTCTATCATGGTGGCATGTTCTCTTGACTTTGCCTCCTTGTACTTATCCATGTCGATGGGGCGTGCGATGCGGTAAATGCGCTTTATCTCTTCATTGGGCTTGAGGTTAGCCTTCTTCATCTGCATCTTCACCAGCTTTCCTGTCATGGTCACCACTCCGATATCGTGTCCGGGATTGGCTTCCACAGCCACCACGTCACCCTTTTTCAGTTCTATGTGGTTCACATTATGGTAATAGCCTTTGCGGGTGTGTTTGAACTGCACCTCCACAAGGTCGGTCGCCAGGGCGTTTCCAGGCACATCAGCCAGCCAGTCATAGGCATTCAGCGGCTTATCCTGCTGTCCTACGCCATCCTTGCTCAATCCTCTGCCACATCCGCAACAAAGTTCATGTACTTCTTTTTTCAGTTCCATACTGATTATTCTGTTAAGCGGCGGGTTCTGTCACTGTCCGCCGGATTGTTTGACAATATTGGGTCTTTTTCCGTTTAGTATTCTATTTCTGCATCAGCAGCACTATCATCTGCAGGGCGAAGTCGAAAAACACTATCTTGGCGTTCGCATTCTGCGAGATGTCACGTACCGCCCTGTTGGTCAGTTCATAGATTTGCAGCACGTTGTCTTCGTTGATGAAGCGTGCGAAGTTGCGCGAGAATTCCTCTTCCTGCTGTGACATATAGCACAGGTCGGGCAGTCCGAAGTTATAGACGAAATTCTCCCTTATCAGGCGCAGCAGGTATATCAGGAAGCGTTTCTGCTTCTCCCTGCCATAGCCCTGCATCACGTCTGCCCACTGTTTCAGTTCCTTGATATGTCTGCCGTATGCCAGACGCATGAGTTGGCGGAACATGTCGAGAAACTGTTCGTTCTCAGAGTCAGCCATCAGTGCCCCAACGGCAACATTCCAGTTGCCGTTTGCCATGCGTGCTATCCTCACTGCATCTTCTTTTTGAAGTGCCCTGTTGTCCATCAGTGCCTGCACCATGCTCTCGTAGCCGATGCGCTTGACATCAATGCGCTGCATACGGCTGCGGATGGTCTCGATGATTTTGTCGGGCTCCTCGCTCACCATAATGAACAGGGTATAGGCAGGCGGTTCCTCTATCAGTTTCAGCAGTTTGTTGGCACTCTCGCCGTTCATGCGTTCAGGCAGCCATATCACCGACACCTTGTAGCCTCCCTGACTGGCTTTCAGTGCCAGTTTACGGTTCAGGTTGTCGCTCTCTCCAGCGGTGATGATGGCCTGCTGGTTTTCCGCACCGATGGTGTTCATCCACTTGTCCATGGTGAAATAGGGAGATTCGGCTATCATCCGGTGCCACTGCGACACGAAATCGTCGCTCACGGGCTTCCTGTCGGCACTCATCGAGGGGAGTTTGATGGTGGGAAAGGTGAAATGCAGGTCGGGATGTTCCATCTTATCCAGCATGGCATCCACATTGTTCTTGGCAGACTGTCGCAATACGTGACAGGCAAAAGCCAGGGCAAGTGCCATCTTGCCGGCTCCGGCAGGACCGCACAGCAGCAAGGCATGCGGCATCTTTCCGCTGTCATACATGCTTTGCAGGCGCTCTTTCACCTCTTGCTGTCCTATCACGTCGTCAAATGTCATGTCCTTGGGGTTTACAGAAGTTTTCTTGCCACCTCCGCCACCGAATCCACAGCAGACACGGTATAGAAGTGTATGTTGTTGACACCCTGGCTATAGAGTTCCCGGCATTGATGCAACGCCCACTCCACGCCCAGACGCCTTGCCTCTTCATCCGTCTTGCACTTCACCGCCTCCTGTGCCAGTTCCTGCGGTATGTCACAATGGAATGTCTTGGGGATAACGGTGAGCTGACTCAGTTTGGCAAACGGCTTGATACCCGGAATGATGGGAATGGTGATGCCCATGGCACGTGCCTTCTCCACAAATTCGAAGTACTTGCGGTTGTCATAGAACAGCTGTGTCACGGCATATCCGGCACCCAAGTCCTGCTTTTCCTTGAGATACATCATGTCCATCTCCAGATTGGGCGACTCCTCATGTTTTTCGGGATAGCATGCCACGCCATAATCGAATGGGGTACCGGGACACTTGATGGGTGTTCCGTCGGCAAAGAAGCCTTCGTTGAAGCGGTTGACCTGCCGGATGAGGTCGGTGGTATGCTCATGCCCGCCTTTGGTGGCTACAAAACGGTTGTCTTCCCTTGCCTTGTCGCCTCGCAAGAGCAACAGGTTGGATATGTCCAGAAACTGCAGGTCAAGCAATTCATACTCTATCTCCTCAATGGTAGCGCCACTACAGATGATATGGGGCTGGACCGGAATGTGGAACTTGTTCTGGATGGCGGCAGCAATGGCGATGGTACCCGGACGGCGGCGGATGCGATGGCGCTGTAACAGTCCGTTGTCCAACTGGTCATACACATACTCGCTGTGATGGGTGGTGATATTGATGAACAGCGGTTCCAGGTCTTTCAGTTTGTCTATGGTGGCAAACAGTTTCTCCGTACCGCTTCCCTTCAGGGGAGGCAACACCTCAAACGAGAAATGTCTTTTCTCTGTCTTTTCCTTGATAAGTTCTACAACGGTCATTTGTCAAAGCGGGTATTTGTACTGCAAAGGTAATGCAAACACGTGCAGTCTATTTGCTGCAAAGGTACGAAAAAAAAGTCAGTTCCTTTCCAATTATCACCTAATTACGCTTCTCCTTGAAGAAATTCTGCACTATTTCCGCACAATCCGTTTCCAAAACGCCATGCTGCACGACGGTCTTGGGATGCAATGCCTTAGGCGCATACACGCTGTAGCCCCGCTTGGCATCGGCAGCCCCATATACCACCCTGCTCACCTGCGCCCAGCCGATGGCTCCGGCGCACATCACACAAGGCTCGACGGTAACATAGAGGGTACACCCGGTAAGATACTTTCCGCCCAACTGATTAGCCGCCGACGTAAGTGCCAGCATCTCAGCATGTGCCGTTACATCACACAGGGTCTCGGTATTGTTGTGTGCCCGGGCTATGACCCTGTCACGGCACACCACCACGGCACCGATGGGAATCTCACCCTCTTCCTGTGCCTTTGCTGCCTCCTGCAGTGCCATACGCATATATTTCTCGTCTGCTTTCTGTTGCTCTTCCGGTGTCATCTGATGTTGTTTAAATGGTACGGGCACAAATTTACGAGTTTTGACACAGATAAGCAAACAATCGTCCCTTTTGTTGTCACGATGTTTTTGCTATTTCAAATAAATATCACTACTTTTGCAATGACAAAGGACTGCCACATGAGAAACATCCGCCACATACATCTGTCACAGACCGACTCCACCAACCGCTATTCCAAGGGACAGCCTCTGAGCGACAGGAACGAGATGCTGGTGGTAAGTGCCGACTTCCAGACAGCCGGACGCGGACAGGGCAGCAACACGTGGGAGAGCGAGGCTGGCAAAAACCTCATGTTCAGCGTCAAATTCAATCCGCGGGGTGTGCCTGCTGCCCGACAATACATCCTGTTGCAGGCGGCTGCCGTGGCACTGTGTGAGATAATCGCGGCACGGGTCAGCGATGAGGTTTCCATCAAATGGCCCAACGATATCTACGCAGGAAACAGGAAAATCAGCGGAACCCTGTCGGAATGCACCCTCACAGGCTCCTGCATCGACACCTGCATCTTAGGTATCGGCATCAATGTAAACCAGCGGCAGTTCACAAGTGATGCACCCAACCCGGTGTCGCTGTGTCAGCTCACGGGCGCGACATACGACAGAAATGCGTTGCTGGAGCAGGTACTGGAACGCATGGCATGGTGGATAGGCGAGGTGGACAGGGGGCATTTCGACCGCATTCACGCCTGCTACATGCAGCATCTCTACCGGCGCGAAGGCACCCATCCCTACCGCGACAGCAACGGTTTTTTCAAAGCCACTGTCCAGGGGCTTACCCCCTACGGTCATCTGCTTCTGAGGAAAGAGAGCGGCGAGGTGGGCGAATACGCCTTTAAGGAGGTGCAGTTTGTACTATGAAAAGGTTCAAGAAAACAATAAAACACAAGACATGAAACGATTTAACAGAATTCTACTGAAACTCAGCGGCGAGAGTCTGATGGGGAAACAGAGTTATGGCATCGACCCTGAACGTCTGGGCGACTATGCCAGACAAATCAAGGAAGTACACGAAATGGGCGTACAGATTGGCATCGTGATTGGCGGTGGCAATATCTTCAGAGGACTGAGCGGTGCCCAAAAGGGATTTGACCGCGTCAAGGGCGACCAGATGGGTATGTGTGCCACCGTCATCAACTCCCTGGCATTGAGTTCTGCCCTTGAGGCTCTGGGCGTAAGGACCAAGGTTCTCACCGCCATCCGTATGGAGCCCATCGGTGAGTTCTACACCAAATGGAAAGCCATAGAATCCATGCAGGCTGGCTATGTGTGCATCTTCTCAGCAGGCACAGGTTGCCCCTACTTCACCACCGACACAGGTTCCAGTCTTCGCGGCATTGAGATTGAGGCAGATGTAATGCTGAAGGGTACACGTGTGGATGGCATCTATACCGCCGACCCAGAGAAAGACCCCACTGCCACCAAGTTCAAGGAGATTACCTACGATGAGATCTATGCCCGAGGTCTCAAGGTGATGGACCTCACCGCCACCACCATGTGCAAAGAGAACAACCTGCCCATCTATGTGTTCAACATGGACATCGTGGGCAATCTGAAAAAGGTGATGGAGGGGGAAGATATCGGCACGCTGGTACACTGAGTGATGATGAAAAAACGGGTCAGTCAGAAAAGCCGGTTGCGTATCTTCCGGACTGACCCGTTATGATGACTGCCTGTGTTTTTTAACGCAGGTATCTGCGATGGGCAATGCAGGTATCTGCGACGGGCAACGCAGGTATCTGCGATGAGGGTTGAAGGCGGGAAGGTGACTATGACTGAATTTACTTCACAGATTTTTGTTTATTTACTACTTTACTTCAC
>JBJEKQ010000018.1:0-17997 GCA_051878715.1 Prevotella sp. | reverse complement strand
AGATACGCAAAAAGGTGTTCGACGGCGTGGTGGTGAAAAAGAAATTCTACGACAAACATTATAAAAAATAAATCATTATGGCAAAAGTTTTGGAAGGACTCTATTACTCAGAGTCACACGAATACGTGAGAGTGGAAGGCGAATACGGTTATATCGGCATTACCGATTACGCACAGCATGCCCTGGGCAACGTGGTTTACGTGGATATGCCCGAAGTGGATGACGAGGTGGAAGCCGGCGAACAGTTCGGCGCAGTGGAGAGCGTCAAGGCTGCCAGCGACCTCTTCTCACCCGTAAGCGGTACGGTGGTGGAGGTGAACGAGGCACTGGAAGATGCCCCCGAGCTCATCAACCAGGATGCCTTCGAGAACTGGATTATCAAGGTGCAGATGACCGATACCACCGAACTGGACAGACTGATGGATGCAGCTGCCTACAAGGCACTTACCGACAACGCATAACCCTAACCGCACAGCCACTGATTTATGTACAAGTATTTTCCACACACAGAGGAGGAGGTGCAGCAGATGCTCGGCAAGATAGGCATCTCCTCCACAGACGACCTCTATGCTGAAGTACCCGAGAGCATCCGCTTCAAGGGAGAATACGACCTGCCCCTGTCGATGAGCGAACAGGAGATACGCGCCACCTTTGACCGGCTGGCACAGCAGAACACGGTGCTCACCTGTTTCGGGGGTGCCGGGGTCTATGACCACTACACCCCTGCCGCCATCCCGTCTATCCTCAGCAGGTCGGAGTTTCTCACTTCCTACACCCCCTATCAGGCAGAGATATCACAGGGCACCCTGCACTACATCTTCGAGTTCCAGTCGATGATGGCAGAACTCACGGGCATGGACATATCCAACGCCTCGCTCTACGATGGCGCTACAGCCACCGCAGAGGCAGCCATGATGGCGGTGGCTGTCGGCAAGAAGTGCAACAAGGTGCTGGTTTCCTCTACCATCGACCCCAAGGTACTTGAGGTGGTGCGCACCTACGCCCGCTTTCACGGCATGGAGATAGAGATGATTGAGGCGGAGAACGGCATCACCAGCAAGGAGGATATGGAACGCAGGCTGACACATGGCGGAGTGGCTGGCGTGATAGTGCAGCAGCCCAACTACCATGGCATTGTGGAGGATTACAGCGGCTATGCCGATGCAGTACACTCACAGAAGGCACTGCTGATAATGAACGGCATCGCCGCCGACCTGGCTGTGCTCAAGACGCCGGGCGAATGGGGTGCCGACATAGCCGTAGGCGATGCCCAGAGCCTGGGTATTCCGATGGCATTCGGCGGTCCGTATGTAGGCTATATGTGCTGTACGGAAAAACTGATGCGCAAGATGCCCGGCCGCATCGTCGGCATGACCCACGACAGCGAGGGACAGCGTGCCTTTGTGCTTACCCTGCAGGCGCGCGAACAGCACATCCGCCGACAGAAAGCCACGTCAAACATCTGTTCCAACCAGTCGCTCATGGCACTGTTTGTCACCATCTACATGTCGCTCATGGGGCGTCAGGGCATCCGTGAAGCGGCGCGGCAGTCGTATGCAGGTGCCCACTACCTGCAAGAACAGCTGCTGGCTACAGGACTGTTTACAGCCACCTATCCGCAGCGTCCGTTCTTCAACGAGTTTTGTGTGGACTTCAGGGGCAACCTTGACAGCATGCTGGAACACCTCACCCGTCACGGCATCTTTGGAGGCGTCAAGGTGGGCGACCACACCCTGATGCCGGCTGTCACCGAGAAGCGCACCAAAGAGGAAATCGACCGGCTGGTAACACTCATCAGGGAATACAGTGCCCAAGAGTAATAGTATAAATCCACCAAAGCACTATCTTATGAACAACAGACTATACGGGAAACTGATTTTCGAACTTTCCCATCCCGGACGCAAAGGTTATTCGCTGCCACGCAATGAGTATGGCAGTTACGATATACCCAAGGAACTTTGCAGGGAAAAGGAGGCGGCACTGCCCGAATGCGACGAGCTGACCGTGGTGCGCCACTACACCAACCAGAGTGCCAACAACTTTGGCGTGAACAACGGCTTCTATCCCCTGGGCAGCTGTACCATGAAATACAACCCCTGTATCAACGAGGAGATGGCTGCCATTCCTGCCTTCTCGGCACTTCATCCGCTGCAGCCCGAGCATACCACACGCGGGGCACAGGAGGTGTGCCGTATGCTGGAACAGTCGCTGTGTGCCATCACAGGATTGGCTGCATTCACACTGAAACCCTTTGCAGGAGCCCACGGCGAACTGACAGGACTGATGGTGATACGCGCCTATCACGAAAAGCGGGGCGACACCCGTCGTACCAAGGTGATAGTGCCCGACTCAGCCCACGGCACCAACCCGGCCTCTGCAGCGGTGTGCGGACTGGACATCGTGGAGGTGAAGAGTCTGGCTGACGGCACCGTGGATGTGGCTCATCTCAGGGAACTGCTCAACGACGAGGTGGCTGCCATGATGATGACCAACCCCAACACGCTGGGACTCTTTGAGCGCAGCATCCCCGAGATAGCGGAGATGGTACACCAATGCGGTGCACTGATGTACTACGACGGCGCCAACCTCAACCCGATGTTGGGTGCCTGCCGCCCGGGCGACATGGGCTTTGACGTGATGCACATCAATCTGCACAAGACCTTCTCCACTCCCCACGGCGGAGGCGGTCCGGGAGCGGGTCCCGTAGGCGTGCGCCAAGGACTGCAAGACTGTCTGCCCTGCGTCAGTCCTTACAACGGAAACTTTGCCGTAGAGATGCGCGCTCTGGCTTATATCCTGTCGCTGGGCAGAGACCAGCTCAGGCTGGTAGGTCCGCTTGCCACGCTCAACGCCAACTATATCAAGGAGTGCCTGAAGGATGTTTACGAACTACCCATCGATACGCTTTGCAAGCATGAGTTTGTGTTCGACGGACTGAAGGACAAGAGTACGGGAGTAACCACGATGGATGTGGCAAAACGCCTGCTGGACTATGGCTATCATGCGCCCACCATCTATTTCCCGCTGCTGTTCCACCAGTCGCTGATGATAGAACCTACAGAAAACGAAAGCAAGGAAACGCTGGACGACTTCATCCAGGTGATGCGCACCATTGCCCACGAGGCTGCCACCGACCCAGAGTTGGTGAAGGGAGCACCGCACCACACGCCCATCAAGAGGGTGGACGACGTGGAGGCTGCCAAGCATCCCGTGCTCACCTACAAGGAGATGCAGGCACAATAGGCCTGCACGCCTCTGCATCTGCACGATGAGTTCCGAGACACCAGCATAATGACTTCTTCTCCCCCCGTTTGTATATTTTTATGGACAATAGAACAGACTTGATTATCATAGGCGGCGGACCCGGCGGATATCATGCCGCCATCCATGCCGCCAAAGCCGGACTGAGAGTGACGCTGATAGAGCGTGCCCACCTGGGCGGCACCTGTCTCAACATGGGATGTATCCCTACCAAGACGCTTGCCCACACTGCAGAACTGATGCACCATATACAGCACAGTGCCCCGTTGGGCATCGACTGCGCAGCTCCTGCCGTCAACCTGCCGCAGGTGATGGCTCACAAGGAGGAGGTGATAGGACAGTTGCGCGAGGGCATCGCCTCACTGATGACGGCATCCAAGGTAGAGGTGGTCCAGGGTGAAGCCTGCTTTGTAGATAACCATACCGTCGAGGTGAACGGCAACACCTTTACCGCACCCTCCCTCATCATCGCCACAGGCTCCGTGCCCAAGATGCTGCCCCTGCAGCAGGCTGACGCCTCCATGCTGCTCGATTCCACAGATATCCTCTCCCTCACCGCCCTGCCTTCACATCTATGCATCGTGGGTGCCGGTGTGATAGGCATGGAACTGGCATGTATCTTCCACAGTTTCGGATGTCAGGTCACGGTGATAGAGTTTCTGAAGGAATGTCTGCCCGCACTGGACAGCGATATTGCCAAACGGTTGCGCAAGACACTTGAGAAGCGGGGCATCGGGTTTGTGATGCAAGCCGCCGTAAAGAGTGTGGCTGACGGCTTCGTCACCTACGAGCGCAAGGGAAAAGAAGAGCGGATTGCAGCCGACAAGGTACTCATGGCAGTAGGCAGGGCAGCAGGCACAGCCTCCCTGCATCTGGAGCGCACCGGCATCGTGTACAGCCCCAAGGGTATCGCCACCGACGACCACATGCAGACCAATATAGAAGGCGTATATGCCATCGGCGATGTGAATGGCAGACAGATGCTGGCACATGCTGCATCGGCACAGGCAGAAGTGGCGGTACACCATATCCTCACCGGCATGCGGCACGTAGAAGGCGCAGCCTCACTCCTGCCCCGTCTGGAGGTGATGCCGGCAGCCATCTTCACCAGTCCCGAAGCGGCATGTGTGGGCATGACCGAGGAGAGCTGTAAAGCGGCAGGCATCGACTGTGGCTGTGGCAAGGCCTTCCACCGTGCCAACGGCAAAGCACTGTCGATGAACGAAACAGAGGGTATGCTCAAGATTATTTACGACAAGACAGCGGGCACCCTGTTAGGTTGCCACGCCTTTGGAGCACACAGTGCCGATATGGTACAGGAAGTGGCAGCGCTGATGTGCAGGCACACCACTATAGAGCAGCTGGCAAGCATCATCCATATCCATCCCACCCTTGGCGAACTGGTGCTGGATGCAGCCAAAGTTACCGGCCTTAACTATCTCGTCCAACAAGGATGAGCCGTGTTTTGCAGATGGAGGACACAGAAGCAATCTATCCTCCATACCAAACACGCCCTGCAAAACGAACATCAAGGCTGATGCAAACCTACCCATGCCACACGCCCGCATCGAATTCATCACTGTGTCAACATCCATCATGTCAACATTGCCCTTCCTCATCTGATGATAAGCCTTCAGCAATACATGGAAGTCAAACACCTGCCGCATGCCCACACCTTCGTCCAAGAGATGGCGGTAGATATGATTCATCTGGAATATGAGGTCATAGTCGGCACGCAACTTCTTGACACTCCCGCAACCGTCTATTTCAGCCGTTTCAAACTGCGCAGACTTAAAGAGTTTTTGGAAGAGCCAGTCCCTCCAAGGAGCGTTCAGGAAAGAAGGACGAAAATGAATTTCCAGTGGCACTCCCTCCACAGGTTTCACCTCGGCATGAAGATGGCATAATGACAGTAGGATGCCCCGTTTTTTACAATATCCAATAATCCTTCTGACAGGATGAGCCGTCCTCTCTTTGGGCCAGATCCATGCGTCAATGTCGCCAGAGGTCCGCATCAGTCCGAGACCGTGCACTGAAGGTAAGGCATCATAATAAACGTGATTAGCCTGACCTTTCAATATGCAGACCTCAAAGCCGTCGTCTGACAATTCTTCCGTCACGCGGATGCACACATGGGAAGTCCTGACGTTTCTGCCTTTGATGTATTCCGCCAGTGCATACCATTTCAAGACGATATCCCTCCCGGGCCATTGCTCTTTTGGCAGTTTTTCTATTCCTTTCAACAAGACACCAATCAAGGCTTGTTTTTTTGCCATTTCGAATAGCTCCAGCCATTCTTTTTCACCTAATGCCCTTTCCAAACACTCCCTAATGCCTATCGCCACCTGCAGCAACTCAAAGAACACACGAACCTCCATACTTTAACCCTTTTACCCCCTTCACCTTTTAACCATTCAACCCCTTATATACATCCGTCACTTGCCTGGCAATCTTGTCCCAGTCATACTTGCCCATGTCATACTCCACCTTCTGCAACGGCTTGCTCACCACCTCTGTCAGCTTCTCCGCCAAAGCTTCCACATCACCACAGGGGAAGTAATCCTCCTTCGGCAGTCCCACCTCCAGATTGGCGGGAATATCACTCACCACCACCGGCACCTTGTAGCTCATAGCCTCTAACAAAGCAATAGGCAGTCCCTCATGACTCGAAGGCAGACAGTAGCATCGGCAGTTCGTCAGCAGCGAGTGCAGCTTCCGTCCCTTGATGAATCCCGTCAGCACCACGCCATTCTTGCGTGCCATCTCCTTCAGACCACGGGAATACTCATCCTCAAAGTCCGTATCACCAGCCAGCACCAGCTTACAATTCCTCATTCCTAATTGGCTTTCCCTACGGTCGCCGAACTTTGTTTCCTCATTCCTCATTAATGAAGCGTATGCTTCGACCAAGTGATGCAGGTTCTTCTCCGGCACAAAGCGGCACATGCCCAGTATATACCGCCCCTTTTCTATGCCAAGCTCCTCGAAGTATTCAGGATAGTCGCATATCTCAGGCGACGGCACGCCGTTGTATATAAGATGCACATGCTCCGTCCTGCCATACTTTCTGGCTATAAGGTTCTTGATGACATCCGATATCACAATCACCTCGTTGGCAAACTTGCATCCCATCCTTTCGCCAAGCTTCAGAATCATCTTCGCCGCCTTGCCCCACTTGTCGCGGTCGTAGTCGGGACCGTGATGCGTAAACACCACCTTCATGCCCAGCAACCTTGCATAAGGCACGAGCAGCGCAGGCCCGATGGCATGCACATGCAGCACATCCGCCCCAAGTCTCTTCGCCACGTTGATAGCACGGAACGTATGCACGATAGCCTCAAACGACTTCTTCTTCGGTGTGGCTACATCCACGAGTTTCACACCCTTCCACTCCGTCAATCCGTCATTCACGTAAGAAGAGCGTCTGATAAGCGTCACCTCCTCGCCCATAGCTGCCATGCGAGGAAACAGCTCCTCGCAATGCGTCTCCACACCGCCCATGACATTCGGAATGCCACGGGTACCGGTAACTACAATTTTCATATATACAGTGTTAATTATTTGTAAACATCAGCAGAATTCGTCTATAAGGATTTAATTTTACATCAGAATGACATATATTTGCAACCAAAAACATAGCATATTATTCACTTAAACATCTACGATTATGCCACAGACCCCAATGACAGTCCGTATAGACAGCCAGCAGAAAGCAGCATTCGACAGCCTCTGCGAGCAGTTTGGAATGAGTGCCAACACCGCCATCAACATCTTCGTGCGCCAGGTCATCCGCCTTCGCCGCATACCCTTCATCATTTCCGCAGCCGAATCCGATGAAGACATTCGTGCCAAGGCAATCCAAACTATCAGAGAAATCAGGGAAGACGCAAAGAACAGACCTGAGTTAACTCTCGATGAGATAAACGCAGAAATCAATGCCGTAAGGGAGGCGAGAAGAAAAACAGTATGATATACGCCGTGATTGATACAAATGTACTTGTATCTTCCCTCCTCACACACGACCAGGGAGTGGCAACTGCAAAAGTCTTGGACTCTATAGCCATGGGCGACATCGTGTGTGTTTACAATGAAGACATTCTTATGGAATATAGAGAAGTATTGCATCGTCCAAAATTCAAGTTTCCTGAAAGAAAAATTGATTCATTGTTAGCATTTATCACTCAAAAAGGCATTCACTCCGACCGAATACCCTATGAAGGCAACATGCCCGACGAGAAAGACCGCCCCTTCTACGAAGTCTCATTAAGCGTTGACGATTCATTCCTTGTGACAGGCAACCTGAAGCATTTCCCTGCAACTCCGAAAGTCGTGACCCCCTCTCAAATCATCGCAATTATTGAAGAACAATAATCCGCAATCCTCGGAAGCAACTCCTCGCAATGCGTCTCCACACCGCCCATGACATTCGGTATGCCACGGGTACCGGTAACCACGATTTTCATTGACTACTTAATTTCAATCTCCCTGTCCGTCTCAGCCTTGGTAGCCTCATATCCCTGACTTGCCACGTCGGCATTCACGATGTCCTCGCCACGCTTGCCCTTCAACGCCTCCTTCAAGTCATCCGAAAGACCATTGTTGATGGTGGCACACATATCGCATGTCGAGCATTTGTCAAGCTCCTCTTTCGTCACCTTGCCGTCACGCAAGTCACGGCAAATCCTGTTCTCAAACATCGAGTACTTCATGCCCAGCATCGACTTCAGCTTATGCCACATCACCCAAGGAATCACCCTGTAGATGTACTTGTGCATGGCCGGCGACACCGAACCAATCATCCAGCAGTCACGGTCGCAGCAGCGCACCTTCCTGCGTACCTTCTCCGCCTCCGGCGAGTTCCACAGTTCCACCCACGACTGACGGTTCAGGTTTCCCATCACCTCCTTGTCCTTCGTGCCGTTGCACGGCATCACATCGCCATACGGGTCAATGAAGAATGTGTCGAAGCTCATGTCGCAGGGCAGCAGACGCTTCTGACCGTAGATGTAGTTGATAAGGCCGTGATTGAAATAAGCCCTGAACCACTCCTGACTTCATACCCATTTCGTTGGAGATTTCATACAGCGGCACCAAGTCAGGCGCATTCTTGTCCTGCACCGTCATACCGAATCCCACGTCCTTCATGCCCATCTCCCTCAGCTTCTTCAGCGTCGTATATCCACGCTGATAACCGTCGTTCAGACCACGTATCTCGTTGTTCGTCTTCTCCAGTCCCTCGATGGATATACGAATGCCTATCTGCGGAAACTCCTTGCAGAGGTCGATGATTCTGTCCGTAAAGAACCCGTTGGTCGAGATGACGATGCGGTCACTCTTTTTGTACAGCTCCCTTACCACCTCCTTCAAGTCGGTACGGATAAACGGTTCACCGCCCGTGATGTTCGTAAAATACATCTTCGGCAACTTCTTAATTGTCTCATAAATATAGCATTTTACGTCCTAAAAAAATGCAACTGGCTGCATCTTTTCGCTAAAATCAAGAAAAAGATGCAGCCGGTTGCATTATTTGCGAATTTATTCACTAACTTCGCAGCGCATTACATTTTAATCACATAGATTTGCGTATGAAACTTATACCACGCTCCTACTATCTTGACCAGTTGAATACATGGCGGGACAAACAAATCATAAAGGTCATCACAGGCATCCGTCGTTCAGGCAAAAGCACCTTGATGCAACAATATCAACATCATCTCTCTAATCTTGGAGTCAAGCCAGAACAGATTCAGTTCTATAATTTTGAGGATCTGTCCAACGAGCACCTGTTGGACTACCGGCAACTGTATGCCCATGTTTGCCAGCGGTTACAACCCGACCGCCAAAACTATCTGTTTTTTGACGAAGTACAGATGGTTGGCGAATACCAGCGCGCCATTGACAGCCTGTTTCTCCGCCCTAACGTCGATATATACCTGACAGGTTCCAATGCTTACCTGTTGTCCAGCGAAATAGCCACATTGTTGTCTGGCCGTTATATCGAAATACGTCTCCTGCCGTTGTCGTTTGCAGAGTACTGCTATCAGTCACCCCTGTCTGCGGAAGAGAACTACCGTCGTTACCAGTCCCTCACCTCCTTCCCCTACGGACTGCAGCTGCCTCATGCCGAAGCTGTCCGCGAATACCTCAACGGACTGTATAGCACCGTCGTTCTGAAAGACATTGTCAGTCGCCGCAAGTTACAGGACATGGATTTGCTGGAACGCATTGTCCGCTTCCTGTCTGACAACATAGGCAACCTCACTTCCGTCAAAAGCATCACAAACAATATGCAAGCCGGAGGGCGCAAAGTGTCCGACCATACAGTAGAGTCATATATGCAGTCATTGGTCGAATGTTTCCTGTTTTACCGCATCGAACGTTACGACATCCGTGGCAAGCAGCGCTTGAAGGTGGGTCATAAATATCACATCGCCGATTTAGGCATCCGTCATCTGCTCATTGGCATCCGGGGGAACGACTTAGGTCATCTGCTCGAAAACATCGTTTGCCTTGAACTCATCCGTCGGGGCTATCAAGTCATGGTCGGCAAGATGGGCGATGCCGAGGTCGATTTCATAGCCCTGCAGTCAGGCCAGTCCACCTACTTTCAGGTGTCCCTTTCCGTACGCGATGAGGCAACCCTTCAGCGTGAATTGGCACCGCTGCTTCAGATCAACGACCACTATCCCAAGTATCTGCTCACCCTTGACCCGGATCCATTGGTATTTCATGACGGCATCCGCCAGCTCTATGCGCTCGATTGGCTGTTGGAGAAGTAGTAAAAAGCCTCTTCTCCACATTCATGGTATAGACGCAGGCACCGCCACGGCGGTAATAAAACTTATTGGCTAAAAGAATCCATATTTGTAATCTTTAGAATTTCTGTTCAAAACTCATTTGCCGTATCTTGTCCAGCCATTCATAGATTTGTCTTGGAGAACACCCCCCGTTAACAACATATTTCTTCTCTAAACTCAGAGCAAGGAGTGAATACTCCCTCTCCAATGATGTGGCAAAGATGCCCTTATCGTCAGTGTTGATGGAGACAGAAACACAATGGGGCGGCAAATCAAGAGGCAACTGGTAATTGTACATCCTAACAATAGGATGCGTGCTGTAACTCTTGAAGTGTCCAATCTTCAGGTTCGAAGTCGGATTACACTCCACGCAGACATTCATCTTCTCTACATCTGTCAGCATTTTTTCTTGTACAGCCATTATCAACCCCACAACCTTATCCGACAGATGTACCTGCACTGTTTCAGTCCCTTTGCTCCTCACTACGTCATCAAAATGATAGTCTGCGTACAGCGTGCAAGCATCTGAATCACTCCTTGCCATCCTGGCATCTGCATCGTCATTCAGATTATACCGGGTCCACTTCGTCCGTTTCAGATGTTTTCCCGAAAGGTTAGGCTGATAATAACACATCGGATTGTCACCCCTCAACAACCACGACTGATAATAGTTCCAAAGCGTTACGTGATACGAGAGATGTCCAAACACCTTTTGGTAATACGTTGCAAACAGCACCTCCAACTCCTTGCTTGCCGCCACAAATTCCGGCAGGTCTTTCCCCTTGTAGTAAAGCCATGCCACATTGTCAAGCAGCACCTGTGCCGGCATCAGCACAAATCCATGACATTCCGCATAGTATGCCTTCACATCTATTCCAAGCACCATGCCGTGCCCCAGCCTGTCGCCATTGCGGAAACCCATAAAGTGAAGCACTTCATCCACAGCCCTCAGTCCGTCAACAATATCCAGAAAATCCTCACCTACATGGTATGTCATTCCCAAGTCCTTCATGCTACTGCCATTATTCTTCATGGCATGGCTTTCTCTCAGATAGCGGAACGCCTGCGCAAACACTTCCGGCCGTGCAAGCACCTCACTGTTAGCCGCATCAATTCCCAGCACCCTTTCTTTCCTCCGCATAAGAGAATGGCGCAAGGCATTGATTGCATCAGCCTGTTTCTTGATGAAATAACGCAAGTTCGCATGGCGGCATTTCCCCTTTTTGGCATCAGCAGTCTTTCCGTCATCCTTCCTCTTGATGAAATGCAATACGAATCCATATTGTTTGCCTATAGCAGTTCCGACGGACGCAGTCATGAAGTGACTGTTTGTGATGTCCCTCTCCGCCTTCTCCAAATGCCTGTTGAGTTCCTTGGCTTTCTTTTTCGGAGTGATGCGCGCTTCCAGCCACCTGTTATCGCTTGTGTGCAGAAAACTCATCGCAGCCATCTGCGACAACAGCGAAGCATATACCGACCTTTCGCCGATAAACAAGCTCTTCCTCTCCTCATATCTTGCGAAATTGTCAAATCCCACAATGCGGTTCATCTGCACTATCTCCGTGCGGAATTGGGATTTCAATACCAGATAAGCATAGAACCATCCAACTATTTCCTTGTCGATGTTCGTCCGCTCATAGATGTCTCTGAACAGCTGGTACATCAGCCATCGCTCACCGCACAGCACCGTCAGCACATAGTCCTTGTCTCCCTTGCTCACAGCCTTGACCATCTGGTCGGATATGGCATAGTCAGGAATCCTCGCCGACAGGTCATCACCTATATACCGTTTCGCGTACATCCGTCTCATTCCCTGCTTTTCCAAATCCAGCACCTTAACATGAGACACAGCCTCCTCCACAGTGCCAGCATCCATGACTGCCCGTGCCTCCGTCATCAGGCGTGAAGACACGCCGCCCATATTCTTGCCCTTCACCACATAATCGAAAAGCACTATCCTGATGGCAGCAGCCTTCATCACGCTGAGGTACAAATCCTCCTCCCCATACTTGTCCGTCAGTGCCAATGCCACGTTTTGTTTCTGTGTCAACTTGCCGAACGACTCCTCCCATCCGCAGGTCTTGTTCATCAGATTCAGCCAGTTCAGTTCAAAGTTCATCGACGAGCCGTTCAGGTGGAAATGTAGGTCTGCCATCGGCTTGGTGAACATCTCGTTGAGCATACGGTTGTCATGTCCGATGACCTGCAGCCAACAGAAATCCTGCCGTGAATAGTTCCTGCACAGGTCGTGCGCAGCGAGAAACGAGGTGGTCAGCAAATCCTCGCTGAGCAGAGAACTCAAGTCGTGCCACCTCAGCAGATGCTCGTAATGGCACACAGGCATCCCATCCTTCTCCACCAGCACTTTCGATGAGAAATGCAGCAACACATTGAACACCGTGTCCCTGCCCGCATATGTCAGCAGACAATCCTTTTCAGCCGTCATCCATTGCTCCCTCAGATGCCGCAACACTATCGAAGCATTGTCAAGCGACATATTGGCATCGTCAAGGTAAGACATCTGCCTGACGAAAGCCTTGTCGTCCACCCATGCGTCCGCAAACCGCTTAGGATTCGCCTTGAGGTTCTTCAGGATGCTCTGCGGTCTCTGACTGTGAAACAGTATTCTCAGTGTTCGTCTCAGATTTTCCATAGCTCATTATCAATAAGACATTTAGATTATTAACAGCCCTACGAATCTCCTCCCTTGTCATATAGTCTCCATATTTGTCAAATACAGATGCAACCAACTTTTCCTTGCCTTCTACTATCTGTTTCTCGTTTTTAAACAAGAAAGCTAATACAGTAGTCTTCTTGTTTTTTAATTCATCTCTTCTTTTGAGAACAGCATCTATGTCAATGATTTGTCCTTTATCATAGCCAAGCATGTCTAACAACGACTCGTCAATTAAATTCTCCTCTTCCTTTTTGACACTGAATACAGAATCAAATCTTTCTTCTATTTCCGTCTTTCTCAATAACGAAGCTATTAATTGGGCAAATTCAAAACTGATTTGCAGGTATGTCCCTGCATTATCCCTATCATACGTTTGTATGCTATATTGGGCCAGTTTCTTAAAGACTTGCGCCAGATACAATCTGTTGTTGGCACCTTCAACTTTTTGGACTGATTTCAGATTCTGATATAAGTCAAAGATTATTTCAGTATTGCGCATGCATGCGAACGACATCCAAGCATGAGGATTGGAATATTCTCTGCGATAGTCCAAGGCCTTTTTCCTGAAAGACGCATATAGTGAAATACACTCTTCTGTATCATCTTTACATAAATCGAGGAGTTGCATTCCGCCCTGTTTGTATCGTCTGTAACAGGTGTTCATGGTGGTAACATTATAGAAAAATGCCCCTAAATCAAAATACAAACTACTTATGCCTTTAAACACACCATTATAATACACACTGCTGTCATGACGGAAATTAAGGTCTTCATACCCCAATTGCCCTTTTTTCCTGTTACGGCGATTAATATCTCTAATGCAGCAAAGCATAAACCACTCTGCCAACCTTACTTTATCTTTGAGACTACTTTTTCGTTCATCAGTTCTTGCTTCCTCTTCCAGTGCTTTATATTCCTGCCAGTCATTTACGGCCTCAGTAATAAGATTATTCAGCTTTATATAGTCAATAATTCTGTTCGTTCTTGACACCAATTCAGAAGGCGACACCTGTTCCTGCGGAAGTATTGCAGAGAGTCTAAAGTTAAACACACTTCCTCCCAACATTTTGTGGTATGGTTCTACCCTCTCGTCAGAGAACGGATCATAAAGCAAAACTTGCTTGTTTTCTTGAGAGCTATTGATTGCATATTCGTCATATCCAGGCTTGTCCATCTTTTCTGTGACCCAATCATATGATTCATACAAAGCTATCGAATAAACACTCTCAATAAAGAAAAAGAAACATTTGTCAGCATAGGATTCATACGCTATTTGCAATTGGTATATCATAGACATGACATCACCTAAAGACATGTTAAAGTCATGATTTCTCGGGTCGTAAATAGCATCAATTTCGCCAATCAGACCTGTCCTGTCCAAATTGGGATTATAAGATTCTTTGATGTCTGCAATCCATTTCCCATATTTCTCCTTCAGCACATCCAGCGTCACCCTGTTCAGCTGTTCGTTCTTCCACCCTTCCAATATTCTTCTTGCCCGTTTTCGGTCTTCATTAGTCAGGTTGTCCTGCGTCCATGTCAGGAAGAGATAGTTCTTAAATATGCGCTTATTCTCCAATCCGTCCCCATCACGGTATCGTGCCAAAGGCCACACCATAGCCGCCAACTGGCACATCTTGCGCAGGTTCCTCGGCACAATGCAGCTGGCCTCGTGCTTGGAGTTGTAGAAGAGATATCGGGTTCGCGAGAAGATTAGTTCAGGAATAGCCTGTTTGACACACGTGCCACAGACATTGTCACCTTCTATCTCTATTCCACTCTCCATGTAGAAATCAGCCGCAGGCATATACACCCTTTGGTCCTCCGGCGCAAACTTTACAAGATACTGTCCAGTCATCTCCTCCACCGTGTCATAGTCAATCCTTTTACTGTCAATAAGATATCTGTATTTCTCTGAATAATGCAGATTCTTGATGGTTGCCAGCTGGTCAAGCTTGGCAGCCAGCAGAATCACAATATTCGGCGACACCAAATACTTCCTTATCTGTTCCGTCATCGTGTCAGCCTCATCAATGTTCAAGTCGATGTCATCAATGCTCAGCAAGAGGATGCCATCTTCCTTTTTAACAAACTTCATGTATAGTTCAACAAGTCTGTTGATATCATTTCTCAAATCCACCGCCATCGACAAGTCTGCCAGACTCTCAATGTCATCATCAGCACCTTCATCCTCCAAGTTGTCTTTCAAGAGACACCTCATGCTTTTCTGCGCTTGAGCGAAAGCCGCCACCAAGTCACGGTGCACATCAAAGTTGCACTTCTCATGACTGTTCGCATCCTCCTTTTGGCTGAACGACTTATACAATTTCGCTATCACCATCGCCACGATGTTGTGTCTTTCGTCGAAATACGAGGGGTCAATGATATCTATCGTCTCAAACCTTGTATTGCCCAATTGTGGATATGCGATAAAGTCTTTCAGCCTGTTGCCAGTCAGCAGCCTCGACACCGACGACATGCAAGAAGTCTTGCCCGAGCCACGCTCACCGACAAACGTGAACACATTGTTGGCAGAATCGATATTCCTGTCCGTAGCCTTCCTCCTGTACGTCACATGCCTGTTCAGCATCGTGAGAATCTGCCTGTACTGGTTGCCGAATATTGCAGAGTCCATAAACTTCTCGTCTGCAATATCCTCAACGATAGGTTGGTTCACCATTCCCATACGGATGTGTATCACCCTTCCATTGGTCATACCGTCATTGGTTGTCATAAGCTATTGTTTATATTGTTGTCCACTTTGATTATTTACTTGCCTCATAACGTCGCAAGGCACTTTCATTCTTTATATTTATTTCTTATCAGCAATTCTCCAGAAATTCAGCAAGAAGCATCTATCGTCACTCCCAGTCAAAGTCCACTGTGGTATGTCTCTGTGTCCTACTCTATGCCTCCAGTGCTGAGGGACGGGTAAGGAAATCCCTTAGGCAGATTGTAGTAATGCCTTGGTCATCGTGATGCACGAGCTGGTCGTCTGCCACAATGACTATTTTCTTAAATGAGTCATCAACTTTCGAGAGCGACAGACACTCCTGCCTTCTTTTCTCATCTGTATCCATCCTGTAGGCCGACTGGATATAATACCGCTTCGAGCCCTGGTTGCAGACGAAGTCAATCTCCAATTGAACCTTCCGGCGATTGCCTCCCGAAGATGTCGTTTCTGTCACCACGACCCCGACATCCACATTGAACCCCCTGTATAGCAACTCGTTGTATATCATATTTTCCACCAGATGGGTCCTTTCGTTCTGACGGAAATTCAGTCGGGCATTTCTCAGTCCCAAGTCAGAGAAGTAGTATTTTGAAGGCGTGTCAATGTAACGCCTGCCCTTTACATCGTAACGCATGGAACGCGATACAAGGAATGAGTCACACAGATAGTCGAGCCATTTCTTTACTGTGTCATTTGTAATTTTCACGTTCTTCACTGTAGCGAAGGTGTTGACGATTTTGGTGGGATTTGTCAAACTGCCCACTGCCGAAGCCACGATATCAACCAGCTCGCCCAATTCCTCCTCGTTTTTCACACGATAGCGTCCAACTATGTCTGAAATGTATGTTTTCTCAAACAGCCCTTTCAGATAATCCGCCTTCTGCTTTTCCGTCTTATAAGATAATATTTGCGGAAGGCCACCATAGGTCAGGTATTCGTCCAAAGCCAATTTGTAATTACCGTCATAAACCTAAAAGAACTCACCGAATGACAATGGCAACATGTGGATCTCATCCCCACGCCCTCGGAACTCTGTAATCACATCTTTCGACAGGAACTTCGCATTTGAGCCTGTGACATAAACGTCAGCATTGTCAACATTCAGATAGGAGTTGAGAACATCCTCAAACTCATCCACCATCTGTATCTCATCGAGCAATATATAATACATGTCCTTATCCGACATCTTACCGTCTATATATGCAAGCAAGTTGTCGGGGTCTCTAAGCGTTTTGTTCCTTCTGTCTTCCAGATTGACAGTTATGACATGGTCGGCTGCCACACCCTCCGCAATGAGCCATTCTGTGAACAGATGAAACAGCAGATATGACTTTCCGCATCTCCGCACTCCGGTGATTACTTTTATCATACGGTTGTGCCGGCTGTCAATCAGTCTTTGTAGATAAATGTCTCTGTTAATACTCATACGTCATTCGAATTTTAGGTGGATTTACACCTGAATTTCGAATGTAAAGGTAGCAAAAGAACTCCAAACATGATGCACTTCTATGATTTTTATCTAAAATGCCCACTCCGATTTAACGTTTTTATACCAAACTGCAGTGCAGTTATCACAAAAAAAATACTCCAATTTATGCAGTTTTAAATTGGAGTATTTGTCTAATTCTTCTATTATCTGTATAAAACAAGAGAGAAAATGTCTCAATCCCTCCGTCTTGGCATCCTGTCTATCAACTGCTTGTACAATAGAGAATATGCCTTGAGTGGATTAAACTCCATCTCAGGACTTTGTGTGCAAACTCCAGGGGCAGGTTCTGTCTTAGCGTAAACTCCAACTTTGTTCCATTCTTCACTCCCGAACGTATCGGACCGCCATTTACCATTGTCTGAAATACCATTGCCATTTGATGAGAAGCACCATTGAAAGCTGCCGCTGAGAGGTGCGATACATAATAGCCTCGTCCGAGAAACGCCATCAGTCTATCCATGTAGGACGAAGGAGGTACCACCCCCTTTAGCCTGTATTCCGTAGCAACCACTACATAGAAATTCTGCCAAGGCGACATGATAGTCCCTTTGGCTTCAAGCCTCTGCAGACTCCTCTTCACGCAGACCTCCTTGATAGGCAGTCCCAGATTCAGCACATCCTGCTTCGTAAACATATATCGTCCACGAATCATCTGCTCTTCCACCCAATGCTGTATGTCTGATATTTCAAAACCAACGCCCATACTTGTATTTCAGGAGCAAAAGGTCACTATTACGGTCGCTTTTTCTTTTCATCTGCAAAACAACACCATTTCTTTCATGCCACCAAACAAATTGCAACCATAATTAACTCTCTATATTTTTTGTTGAGATACACCCTTTAACCCTTTAATATTTTATCCTTTAATTGTTTAATTCTTCACCCCATGTCTCCATGAAAGTGGAGAGTTATCTACCGGTACAATGCACGATTCACCGAATACAGCCTTGTCATCTGTGAATTAACCTCCATCCCAAGTGCCATACCCTGAACACCGGCTCCCACAGAGCCTCCTCGGGATAACTGCCGACGAGTCTCA
>JBJEKQ010000017.1:0-4000 GCA_051878715.1 Prevotella sp. | reverse complement strand
GTTAGAGGCTGCTTTGGTCAGAATAGAGAACAAGACATACGGCATAGACAGAATCACCGGCAAACTGATACCCAAAGAACGACTTCGTGCTGTGCCTCATGCCACATTGAGCGTCGAGTCCAAACAGAACCGCAGGCATTAAACACACATTGATGAGCGATAATAAGCAGATTTTTTCCTCTAAATGGATTTTCTGTCTGATTGTACTCCTGATTTTGGTTGTTGACCAGGCAACCAAAATCTGGATTAAGACGCACATGACCCTTCATGAGTGCATCGACATTACAGGTTGGTTCAAGATTTGTTTTGTTGAGAACAACGGCATGGCATACGGGATGGAACTGGGAAGCAAGTTGTTGCTCTCGTGCGTCAGGGTAGTCCTTGTTTCCTTGATTGTGGTCTATGTGGTGAGGCAAATCAAAGCGGTGATACCGAAGGGCTATCTTGTCTGTCTGTCCATGATTGTTGGCGGTGCCATCGGCAATATCATTGATGGCGTGTTCTATGGCTTGGTTTTCAGCGAGTCCAGTAGCATGTTTGTTGCCGAATTTGTACCTTTTGGTACAGGATATGCCCCCGTGCTCATGGGCAAGGTGGTAGATATGCTCTATTTCCCTATGATAGAATCCACTTGGCCTTCCTTTGTCCCGTTTGTAGGTGGACAGCCGTTTGTCTTCTTTAGTCCTGTGTTCAACATTGCTGATGCCAACATATCGGTAGGCGTGTGCGTGCTTCTGCTGTTTTATCGCAACAGATTGTCTTCTTTGATGCAGAAGGACAATTCGTAGCGTAGTGTCGTTCATAGCGTATTATTGCAAAATCATACCGAAATGTTTACACTCCATCGTCCTTGTCTTGGTATTGTGCTGGTTCTCGTGTGTATGTTGACCGGATGTAAGCCACAGATACCGTCGGAATATCTGGACCCCGATGAGATGGAAGCCATTCTGTACGATTTTCATGTGATGACCTCCATGACAAGCATACATTATGAAAAGGACATGGATTACAATAAGAACCTGTATCTGACAGAGATTCTTGAAAAACATCAGGTCTCGCAGGCGGTTTTCGACAGTTCCATGGTGTATTACTGTACACATGCCGAACTGCTCAAATCCGTATATCAGAACCTTTCCTCCCGTCTTGAGGAACAAGTGCTGGCACTGGGTGCATCCACAGGCGAGATGAACAAGTACTCCGGCTATTCGGAAAACGGAGACACCGCCAATATCTGGCGACAGAACACAGAGTTTTTGCTCACTCCCATTCCCCCATACAACAGGATTGATTTTCACATAAAGGGCGATTCGCTCTTTGCTGCGGGTGATGTGTTGCAACTCCATTTCATGTCCAATTTCGTGTATCAGAGTGGAACGAAGGATGCCGTCATGTATATGGCTGTGACCTATGACAACGATAGTGTGGCATCATTCCGTACACAGGTGTATATGTCGGGGTTGTCGCAGTTGCGCGTAACCACTGACAATACCCATAAAATCAAGCAACTGAAAGGCTTTATCTATCTGGATAAGGGAAGTGACGACAACAACACCATGAAACTGATGTTTATCCACGGGGTGCAACTTATAAGATTCCATCAGAAGAATAGAACCGCCGCCGAACCTAAAGACAGTACCGCTGCGGTTCGTGACAGTGTGGCTACACCTCGTGACACCATACACAGGAAACCTGCTGTCAAGATGTTTACCATACATTAACCCCCCCCAATGGTTCACAGGCGTAAAATTGCATGTCATAGCGTACTTGTCGGCAACTGTCAATATGCCATGATGGTGGTACATCTGCAGGATGGATTCGTTTCGTATGTCAGCTATCTGGACGGCGAGGAACCATCTACAGAGTGGTTGCCAGGCACCATCACGATAAGAAGAGATGTCTGCGGCAGGTGGATTGCTTCTTATCGGGGCAGCCGCTTGAGTTAAGCAGCCACACTATGTGTCCAAACATACATTATCTTGTTTATGAAGGAGATTAGAACGTTTTATGTTCCCAATGCGATAGCGCAGTCGGAACTGCCTGTTGAAGAGGCAGCTCATGCCATCAAGGTGCTGAGACTGAATTGTGATGACCGGATAGTGCTGATAGACGGAGAGGGCAACGCCTACAATGCCGTCATCACTGCGTGTAACAGGAAAAAGTGCCTTTACAGGATTACGGAGAGCATCAGTCAGTCAGCCAACAGGTATGCCCCCTACAATATAGCCGTCGCACCCACCAAGATGATGGAAAGGATGGAATGGTTTGCAGAGAAGGCGACAGAAATAGGCATCAACCGCATTACGTTCCTCGATGGGCAGAATTCAGAGCGGCATATTGTCAAGACAGACAGGATAGAGAGAATCGTCATCTCTGCCATGAAGCAAAGTCACAAATCCTATAAGCCCATGGTGGATGAGATGATGAGTTTCAGGCAGTGTATGGCATCTGCGCTGCCGGGGAAAAAGTATATTGCCCATTGTCATGATGAGATTCCTCGCGAATATCTGTTTGATGTATTGCACACGCAACACCCTGCAGAGCCCATGACTGTATTTATAGGTCCTGAAGGTGATTTCTCTGTCGAGGAAGTCAAGGCGGCAATCGACAATGGTTTTATATCCGTTCATTTGGGTGAAAGCAGGTTAAGGACAGAGACAGCGGCGTTGTCTGCGTTGATGATGATGCACTTATGCTCTTCAGAAAGAGGGCAGAGGTGAGCGTCAAAACCAAAGATTTCCTTCTTTTCCTTGGATATTTCCGATAAATTGTTTTACTTTTGCGAAACCTATTTGATTTTTAACGTAATACTTTACCAAAATGATTCTTATTGACAGTTATTTCGGAGCATTGTTGTGCTGTATTTATTGTTGCCTGTGCTGGGGTTCATGGGCAAACACCCAGAAACTGGTAGCAGCCAGGAAATGGAGTTTTGAACTTTTCTACTGGGATTTTACTTTCGGAGTCTTCCTTACAGCCGCATTGGGTGCCCTTACTTTGGGAAGCATGGGAAGTGAAGGTCTTTCCTTTTTTGAGAATCTGCAGAACATGGACAGCAGTTCTGTGATGTATGCCCTGTTGGGTGGCATCGTGTGGAACTTCGGAAATATATTCCTTACAGCCGCAATCGCCGTGGCAGGCATGTCTGTAGGCTTCCCCATAGGCGGTGGATTGGCATGGATAGGCGGCATTGTTTTCAATTACCTGCTGATTGTCATTGCCGGAGAAACCTATCCCGGCAATCAGTGCCTGTTGTGGATTGGCGTGGTGGTCATCTGTATTGCCATCTATATATGCAGCAGGGCATACGGCAAGTTGTCTTCAGGCGAAAACCGGCAGGGTGGTGCCGCCAAAGGCATTGTATTGGCTGTGATAGCGGGCGTAGCCATCATGTTTTTCTACGGTCTGGTGGTGAAGTCGCTCGATGCGGAATATGTACAGGGCGGAACGGGCAGCCTCACTCCCTATACCGGTGTCTTTTTCTTTGCCTTGGGTGTGCTGATAAGTACTCCTCTGTTCAATAGTGTGGCAATGAAACACCCTGTATGTGGCGAAAAACTATCCATGAAGCACTATCTCTCCGGTGACATGCGTACCCACATCATAGGCATGTTGGGTGGATTTATCTGGATGAGTGGCATGGTGGTTAGTTTTATGGGAGCAGGTGCAGCCAATCCTGCCATTGCCTATGCCTTGAGCAATGCCGCTCCGGTGGTGGCAATGATATGGGGTGTGTTTGTATGGAAAGAGTTTGCCAAGGCGCCCCGCGGCACCTCCAAACTTATAGCAGCCATGTTCCTGCTCTTTGTGGTCGGATTGGTGCTCATCACCATGTCCAACTGAGCAGATGTCCATTAAAAATGTCAGAATGGGATAGTGCTATGGCATAGTACCTGATTTGAATACAACTCGCTGAATCATAGTAATTCAGTTAGGGATTTGGCGTGTTGGCTTTGCCGTAATATCTTCATCTACTATAGATACAGAGCCTTCCGCAGGTGTC
>JBJEKQ010000016.1:0-4076 GCA_051878715.1 Prevotella sp. | reverse complement strand
CAGGTTGCCGCCCACGGTGCCGATGCCGCATACGAAAAGGTTGAGCACGTTGTATTCGCTCAGGAAGAAACTGTCGTGAAGCACGTTGAGCGACTTGCGCAGGTATTTTGAATCCACCACAAACGAGATGTTGGTTTCCGACGCTCCCTGTGCGCAGGCGATGACGCTGATGCCGCTGCGCCCCAGGGTGCCGAACAGTTTGCCCGCGATGCCCGGCGTGTGCTTCATGTTCTCGCCCACGATGGCGATGGTGGCAAGCCCGCTTTCTGCATGCATGGGAAACATGGCTCCCGTCTCTATCTCCTTGGCAAACTCGTTGTTCAGCACAGCCACGGCATTTTCCGCATCCTCGTCGCGCACACCGATGGAGGTGGAGTTTTCCGAGGAGGCCTGCGAAACCATAAACACCGAAATGCCGTTGTCTGCCAGGGCGGTGAAGATGCGCCTGTTCACGCCAATCACGCCCACCATGGACAGTCCTGTCACCGTAATCAGCGTAGTGCCGTTGATGCTCGAAATACCCTTGATGGGCTTGCGGTCGTTGTCTATCTTGTCCTTGATGATGGTGCCGGGTTCTTCGGGGTTGAAGGTGTTTTTCACCTTTATCGGTATGTTCTTGATACATACGGGATAGATGGTGGGCGGATAGATTACCTTGGCACCGAAGTTGCACAGCTCCATCGCCTCCACGTAACTCAGTTCGTTGATGGTGTAGGCGGTGCGTATCACGCGCGGGTCGGCGGTCATAAAGCCGTTCACGTCTGTCCAAATCTCCAGCACATCGGCATCCAGGGCCGCCGCAATGATGGATGCGGTGTAGTCGCTGCCACCGCGCCCTAAGTTGGTAATCTCCCCTGAATGTTTGTCGGCACTGATGAATCCGGGCACGATGACAGGCGAGGATTTCAGCCGCTCCCCGTTGTCTGAACGGAATGTGGCAGTCACCAGTTTGTTGGTCAGTTCGCTGTCCAGGATGTGCTTCCCCCTTTTCTGCTCTGTCTTGATGAAGTCGCGTGCGTCCAGTCTTGTGGCGCCGGTTATCAGGGCTGCCACGATATGGCTGCTGAGCCGTTCGCCGTAGCTCACTATGGCTGCCATGGTTTTGGCGCTCAGGTCGCGGATCAGGTAAACGCCGTAGTAGATGGAGCGGAGTTCTTCCAGCAGTTCGTCCAGGATGCCGGTGAGCTGTTCGCGTTGCGCTTTATCGGTGATGATGGTGTTTACCATGTTGTGGTGGCGCGTCACCATGTCGTTGTATTCTGTCTTGTACAGGTCGTCTCCCCTTACCGCCAGTTGCGAGGTGTAAATCAGCTTGTCGGTAATGCCGCCCAAGGCGCTCACCACCACCACTGCCTGTTCGGTTTGTGACTCGACAATCTTTTTCAGGCTTAATATACTATCTACTGAGCCGACGGATGTTCCGCCAAATTTCAATACTTTCATGGGTATATACCTCTTTTATGTGTGGGTTCAATCAATTCTTTCCTTTAGTGTCGTCTGTATTGCCGCCATCCGTGTCGTGCGTTTTGCCGAAATAGTACTGCCCCCGTCTTTCGGTAATCCTGCCATAGTTGATGGCATGTACGGGGCAGTGGTGGTAGCATGACAGGCAGCACGTGCATGCCCCCGTGTGCGTGAACTCCGGGGCATGTCCTTTCCGGATCTTTATATTGCCCATACTGCACACCTCGGCGCATTTTCCGCATCCGATACATTTGCCTTCATCCACCCTGAACGGCTTGTCGGTAATCATGTATCTGTTGAAAAACGAGCCGATGACGTATGAGTAGGTTCTGGGCAGTGCTCCGGGATGCCGCGGCTCCTGACAGACTTCCCGTTGCCGGATTTTCCCAATGATGCGTTCCATGTCGATGGCAGCCTGCGCCTTCTTCTGTTTCTCCCTCTCCGGAGTGTCTGTGTACATGAAGGGCAGGCACACATAACTCTCCGGCATCACTATGTCGTAGTGCCCGCGCAGCTCCAGTCCCTTTTCAGCCAACAGTTTCTGAAGGATGCTCGTTGTGCGCCCCACGCTGTCGCCACATGTCAGCAGGGTGTATGTGTAGTGCTCTGACAGCGGCCGGCCGTCGGCAGTGTGCAGGTGCATCGAGCCTGCAAACTCGCGCACGATATGCGGAGGCTGCCATCCGTGTACGGGAAAGCAGAAGCCCACCATCTCTCCCGATGACAGCGTGTAGTGCATGTCGCCTTTCAGCTCATCAGGGATAAACAGCAGTCTTTCATTCAGATGCCTTGCAAGCAGGCCTGCAGCCCATCGCGTATTTCCCGTGCCGGAATAGTAAAATATCATGGCGCAAAAGTACTCTTTTTTTTTCAAATATGTTTTTATTTCTTACTTAAATGAATGTCTGAAGCAAGAAAATGTTATGGATTGTCATCATTTTGACAGTATTGCATGTGATTTGTTTTTGTGGCAATTGTCAGAAGCCGATGTGAAATGAAGCCGATGATTTTTGTTCCGCTACAACTTTTCTGTGATATTTATTTGCTCAGCAAAATTTATTTTATTACCTTTGCAACCGCTTTTCCGCTCATAGGCAGATGGCACGGGGCTCCGTAGCTCAGTTGGATTAGAGCAACGCCCTTCTAAGGCGTGGGTCTAGGGTTCGAATCCCTACGGAGTCACAAAAGAGGAGTATTTCGCTCCTCTTTTTTAGGCACAGATCCTTTTTTAGGCACGGATTTACACGGCTTTTTTGGGGTCAGTCCGAAAAGACGGTTGCAAGGCTCCATTCAGGCACACAGTTCTGTAAGCCTGAATCCATATATGCCTTTCTGAGGTTTCCGCGTGACAACGTGACAACGGTATATATAGGAAATCCCTATAACGGGAAATTCGCTTACTACGCGTAGTAACTTAATTTCCTTTTCCAAGAAAGTTTATATTATATGTTGTCACGTTGTCACGCCCTGCCTTCAACCCTCATCGCAGATACCTGCATTGCCCGTCGCAGATACCTGCGTTGCCCATCGCAGATACCTGCGTTGCCCGTCGCGGATATTTTTTCCAAACACACAGGTCACCAAAAGGGCTGATACCTCATGAGAAGTGTCAGCCCTAATTCTTATCCGTCACAAAAATTTTACCGGACAGCAATGCGTTTTTTAGTTCCTAATTCCGGTAAAAGATATGTTGTAAACCTTTGTAACCCTGCCACTACGTATCTTCAGCTGAAAATTCGTCGTCACCTTTTTATTTGCATCAATACGTCCGGTTATTATTGAACCCAAAGGATTTTCGACAATATGATTAGAGAAGAGAATGCCATCATTCTCATACGCTATGTTAACTGGAATATCTACTGTGGAGATGCCCAGTTCCGTACAGGAGAATTTCAAAAAGGCTACATTCTTTTGTTCGGACTTGACGACAGTCATTGTCCCCTCACTCTTTTCTTCAACGGCTGACGAAGAATTAGCTTGTACACGGCAGATCTCTCCACTGTATATCCCTTCCGCTTCCTCCTCAGGGGATAGGGTGTGATTGTAGCAGAAATCTGCATCATCGTCGCTGCATGATGTTAAACCATAGCATATTGCTAATGTGGCTAAAACGAGAAATATTATCTTTTTCATAAACTCATAGTCTTAATATCCGGGATTCTGGTCTGCAGATGATATTGCCGTATTTGTTTCTATTTCAGCAGCCGGTATCGGTCTGTACCATTTCACCTCACCTTTGTTGTTGCACATGTCGTCAATGGATTTGACGTATTGGTTGAACTCTATATTATATCGTACGAGTTGCTTGGTGCGACGCAAATCCATCCATCGTGTGCGTTCTGCAAAAAGTTCACGCGCACGCTCGTCGAGCAGAAGGTCTATCTGCCTCAGGGTAAATCCCTCGCTCATGGCATAGTCTGGCTTATAGTCACTGAAAGAAGACAAAGCCGGTGCTTTGGCCCTCTGTCTTACATGATTGATATATTCCAGAGCCTTGTCTTCATCACCTGTCATGAGGTACGCCTCTGCAGCTACAAGGTATAACTCGCTAAGATGTATCATCACAATGTCACGATATCCTGTAGCACTGTTGTCTTGAGGTGTTGTGGGGT
>JBJEKQ010000015.1:0-57746 GCA_051878715.1 Prevotella sp. | reverse complement strand
TCGTTTCATTGTAATAGGCTGTCAGTTGGCGGATGCGTTGGTAGGCGTCCATGCTTCTTGCCACGCTGACATAGAGCAAGGCAGGATAACGATGTACACTCTTCACGGCACCGCCACTGGCTATCTGGCGGGCACGCTGCGCCTCCAGCATTTTCACAGCATGGGCGGCGGCACACTCCACTGGATAGCGGACAGCAGCAAAATAGGCATCATGCAGTTCGGGACGCAGCAGGACTTCCGCCCCGACAACGCGACGGCAAACGGTATCAAAGCGCAACAGATAGTTGTCAAGTTCTCCACCAAAGGCGGTGGTACTGAACTCCGTGTTGCGCACCTGACTGACTCCGCGGTCATAGGTAACTTTGGACAGTTCCGTCTGGTTCCATCCCATGAACTCAGGACGGCGCTCTCCGCAGAGACGGTAGAACTCGTGCATCGCAGGCCAGATGGCATTACCCACTTCGGTGCCAAACTGGCGACAGAGCCACTGACGGTAGTGGTCGCCCACGGTGGTATGGCTTACCGCATTGATGTTCCAAGCCATGTCGAGAAACAGTTCCAAGTCGTAGCCGGCAGCCTTGACATCGTGTACATTGACAATCCATAGTTTTCTTGCATGGTGGTCGTAAGCCGCCCTCATCTCATGATATACCAACCCCGGTTGGGTGGTGGTGAGCCACAGGTAATCGTGAGGACGCCCCCAATAACTCAGGTGGTAATACACCCCGGCACCACCGCTACGCTGCTGCTCTTCGACATTGGACAGACGGGTGATGTAGCCATAGTTGTCATCGCACCACATCAGTGTGACATAGGGCGGCACCCTGAGTCCGCGCTCATAGATTTCGAGCACCTCCTTGTAAGGCACAAACACTTGCATCTGCTTTTCAGGTTTGCCTATGTGTCGGGCAATGAGCTGCTGCTGATCATCTATCACCTGCTGCAGGGCATTGGTCTTCTCCTCCATCGTCTTCACCCCCTCCATCGAGCCGTCGTGAATGCCACGCATACCAATGGTGAACAGATTGCCACCTACCGATGCCTTGACCTGCTGCAGGCGTTCTGTCCAGTAGTCGGTAACCTGTTGGCGGTTGGTGATATAGTTGAACGGTCCGCGCTTTTTCACATCCCACTCCTCCACATTGTTGCGTAGCAGAGGTTCGCAGTGCGAAGTGCCGATGGCTATGCCGCAACTGTCGGCCATCTCCTTGGCACCGGGGGTATGGAAAAAGGCGCGTGTGCCCCCGTGCATGGCAGGCCAAATAGCATTGGCGCGGAGGCGCAGCAACAGTTCAAAAATGCGCCGGTAGGTCTTGGTACCTATCACGCCGGCTTCTCCCGGGTCGTGGTTCAGCATGCTCCATGGGCGCGTACTCCAGTCTTCATCGTTGAGAAAGATGCCACGCCACTCTACCGATGCACCTTGGATGGTAGAGAAATGCTGAGGCACACTGAGCGACTGCTGTCTCACGGGCACCACATCGCCCCACCACACCCACGGGCTCACTCCTGCCATGCGCGACAACTGCAACAATCCGTAGGCGGTTCCTCTGCCGTTACACCCTATGATATAGATATGTCCCTGCCGTTCTTGCAGGATAAACCCGTCGGTAAGAGAGGCAAGCGTGTCGGTAGGCAGCCCCATTGACTGAAGGCTACGCCTTGTTCTGGCGCTACACTTGTCCCACTGCACCAGACGGATGGTGGCATCTTTATATGTAGCGGCACGAGGGGCAAAGCCCGTGACCTGTTGAATATCGCCGGCAAACATGCCTATGGCAACCTTGACCACGGCATCGCAGTCACTATATACAGCATAGGTGGCTCTGTGATCAGTACTGTGCCACACTACATCAACAGCCTGCATGGCGCTGCAAACCATGGCAGCAAAGAGCAGGCAGACAGCTTCTTTCCATTTGGATAACACCATACCTTATTGTATTTCCTTTTTACTTGTTCGTACTTTTTTCGGTTTTTCACAGCGTTTCACGAACACTCACTTTTTACAAAAGTAACCCGTTGGTGGAATTAAATACTTGTGATATTTATGTTTAAAGTGGTGCATATCGTTGATTTTAGTAACTTAGTGGTGCAAAACTAATAAGTTCAAATCACCATATACGCAACCCTATATACAAAGTTCGTCAAAATTATCGGGATATGCAAGCGGTTTTCCAATAAATATCCCACGTCGGGGTCCTGGCGAGGGACTTATCATCGAAAAAGTGTGCGTTTTAACATCCCGTAACATCGAAAAAATGCGGTTTCTCATTGTTTATATCATCGAAAAAATGTAGTTTTGCAGCTGAAATCAATACACAACGCATTGTGAAGAGACAGATTTACAATGAATTAATTATTTCAATGCAAAACAGGTAAAGCAGGCAAAATTCATTGGAATAAAGTAACAACAGACAAAGAAAAATGGTATATTTGCCCATAAATCAAATAACCATGATATCATTAGAATGTGATTACAACAACGGAGCGCACCCCAAGGTGCTGCAACGACTGATTGAGACCAATGCAGAACAGACAGGCTGCTACGGTTTTGACGTGTATTGTGATGAAGCCAAGAGGAAGATTATGGAAGCGTGCAACAACGAAAATGCCGACATCTTCTTCATGTCGGGAGGCACACAGACCAATGCCACGGTCATTGACTCCATCCTGCACTCCTACGAGGGAGTTATCTCTGTAGATACGGGGCATATCAATACCCATGAGGCGGGTTCGATAGAGTTTACCGAACACAAGATTATCAATGTACCCAACAATAACGGCAAACTGACTGCCACCGTGCTGGAAACATTCATGGAGAACTTTCTGGCAGACGGCAACAACATGCACGCTGTGTTTCCTGGACTGGTATATATCACCTTTCCTACCGAACTGGGCAGCATCTATACGGCACACGAACTGGACCAACTGTACCGCATGTGCCGCAAGTACAAACTGCCGCTCTATGTGGATGGTGCGCGCCTGGGTTACGGACTCACCGCCACAGGCGGCGATATAGACCTGCCCTACCTGTCGAGCCACTGCGACGTGTTCTATATCGGAGGAACCAAGATAGGTGCCCTGTGTGGAGAGGCGGTGGTGTTTACCCATCACAATGCCTACGAACATTTCTTCAGCATCCAAAAACAGCATGGGGCAGTATTGGCAAAGGGGCGCCTGTTGGGAGCGCAGTTTGATGCCCTGTTTACCGACAACCTCTATTTCGACATCGCCCGCCACGGCAACGTGATGGCAGAAGAGATGCGCGAGGTGTTCCGCAAAGCAAGGTATGACTTCTACAACGACTCGCCCACCAACCAGCAGTTCGTGATTATCGACAATAAGGAGGTGAAACGTATAGAGAAGGAGGTGTCGTTTACCCATTGGGGACCAGCCGACGCCCATCACACCATCTGCCGCTTTGTGACCAGCTGGGCTACCCGTCCAGAGGAAATCAAGGCACTGGAAAAGGTAGTAACAGGTGCCTGAACCGTCAGAAAGACCTCTTTTGGCACTGCTACGGCTATGCCACCTTGATTTATATCAAAAAAAATAGACAATTGGACTGAAAAAGACAATAAAGGTATTTTGTGTACGCACACAATTCATATCTTTGCACTGTGTTCGTGAGAATACACGTTATTCATTAGGTTAGTAGTTAATAGATTTAAGGTAAAGATTATGTTATTAGATTTTCAAACAACGGTACTGTTGGTGACAGTGGCAATTGCGACTGTGTTGAGCGTGATTACGCTTACCCACACTAAGGTACGTTGAAAAGGAGCGCGGAGTGAGTGATTCATACCGCGCTCTTTTTTCGTCTTTATTCCGTCTTTATTCGTCTTTTTGACTCAACCCTTTTCAGACAGCAGTTCTGTAAGGATTCTCATTCCCTCTGAAGCCCCCTTCTGTATAAAGGTGATTTCGTCTTGGCGGGCAGCACTCACAGGCTTGGGGTCGATAAGGTAGATGGGTGTGCCGGGGCGTACATAGCGTATGAGACCCGCAGCGGGATAAACATTGAGCGAAGTGCCGATGATGACAAAGACATCGGCTTGCATGGCCTGTTCTGCCGCAACCTCTATCATGGGCACCGACTCACCGAAGAATACGATATAAGGGCGGAGCAGAGAACCGTCGCCCGCCTTTTCGCCCGGATCCACGGTGTAATGGTCGGCATCAAGGGTGCGCCAGAAATGCGGATTCTCGGTATCTCTCGACGAGCACACCTTCATCAGTTCCCCATGCAGATGAATCACACGGCTCGACCCGGCACGCTCATGCAGGTTATCTACATTCTGTGTCACCACCGTCACATCGTAATGCTGCTCCAGTTGTGCCACCAGCCGGTGTCCCTCATTGGGCTTGGCATGAATCAGTTCCTTGCGGCGCGCATTGTAAAACTGATTGACCAGCACAGGGTCTGCCATCCATCCCTCATGCGAAGCCACCTGTTCCACGGGATAATTCTCCCATAGTCCTCCGGCATCCCTAAACGTCTTGATGCCACTCTCTGCCGACATTCCGGCACCTGTAAGAATCACAATCTTTTTCATAGTTCGCTTATTGACATTGATATCCCCTGCTTTTGGAACAGAGGTTGATGCCATCGCCCGCAAGCAAGTTAAGTTGTATTCCACAAAAATAGTGATTTTTAAGACAACATGGCAAGGGAATACAAAGAAAATGAGTAAATTTGCAGGCATTTTTAATTCAAAACAATACAACAAGAATGGACAAAGTGAGTTATGCCTTGGGATTAGGCATCGGCAACCAACTGCGACAGATGGGTGCAGGCGAGTTGAACATCGACGACTTTGCCGCCGCCATCAAGGATGTGATTGCCGGCAATGAACTGAAAGTGAGCAACACCGAAGCACAGAAACTGGTGCAGGACTACTTTAGGAAACAAGAGGAGAAAATCAATGCCGAACGCGCTGTGAAAGGAAAGGCAGCACGCGAAGCAGGAGAGACATATCTGGCTGAAAACGCCAAGAAAGAGGGTGTGGTGACACTGCCCAGCGGATTACAGTATCAGGTGCTGAAAGAAGGTACGGGCAAGCAGCCCAAAGCCACCGACAGCGTGACATGCCACTACGAGGGCTTCCTTATCGACGGCACCGTGTTTGACAGCAGCGTGCAGCGCGGAGAACCTGCCACCTTTGGTCTGCAGCAGGTGATTGCCGGCTGGACAGAGGGATTACAGTTGATGAAGGAGGGTGCCAAGTACCGCCTCTTCATCCCCTACATGCTGGGCTACGGCGAGAGCGGTGCAGGGGCTGCCATCCCCCCGTATGCAGCATTGATATTCGATGTGGAACTGATTAAGGTAGTATAATAGTTCCCATCCCGCATCAAAGACGACAGAAATTCAATCATAATATCAAATAAAGAAAAGAAAAATGAAAAAGTTAATTGCAGCAGTAGCCCTGGTGGCTGCTACAGCCGGCATGATTTCATGCGGCAACTCCACTCCCAAGGCCAGCCTGAAGAGCGACATTGACACGCTGAGCTATGCCATCGGACTGGCACAGACCAATGGTCTGAAGGACTATTTGAGAAACATGGGCATCGACACTACTATGATGAACGAGTTCATCAAGGGTCTGAAGGCAGGTGCCAATGCCGGTGACGACAAGAAGAAGCAGGCTTACTTCACCGGCTATCAGATTGGTCAGCAGATTTCCAACCAGATGATGAAGGGCATCAACTACGAGTGCTTCGGTGACGACTCCACACAGAGCATCTCATTGAAGAATTTCATGGCAGGCTTCATCGCAGGTGCCAAGGGTGAAAAGACCGCCTTCACACAAGACCAGGCAATGACCCTGGCACAGGAGAAGATGAAGGACCTGAAAGCCAAGAGCATGGAGAAGAAATATGGTGCCAACCGCATTGCCGGTGAGAAGTTCCTTGCCGAGAACGCCAAGAAAGAGGGTGTGGTGACTCTGCCCAGCGGTGTGCAGTACAAGATACTGAAGGAAGGCAAGGGTCCGGTTCCTGCCGACACTTCACTGGTGAAGATTCACTATGTGGGCCGCACCTTGGACAAGGACGGCGAGTTTGACAACTCCTACAGCCGCAAGGACCCCGTTCCCATGCGCTGTAACCAGGCTGTGAAGGGCTTTACCGAGGCTCTTACCCACATGCCCGAGGGTTCTGTATGGGAGGTGTATATCCCACAGCACCTGGGTTATGCAGAGCGTGAGATGGGAAAAATCAAGCCATTCTCCGTACTTATCTTCAAAATTGAATTGGTACAAGCCAACGCAAAATAACATCGCATGAAAAAGATGATTCTAATGGCACTCGCTATCACAGCGAGTGCCCTTTTCAATGGTGCAGCAGCACAGAAAAAAAGAAGCAAGAAGAACACCGTAACCACTCCCAAGGTGACCATCACTACCAGCAGCGACTCGCTGAGTTATGCCGCAGGTATAGCCATCACCAACGGACTGGATACCTATCTGAAACAGCAGTTTGGCGTGGACAGTACCGACATGGAGCAGTTTATGCGCGGCTTCAAGGAGGCACTAAGCAGCCAGAATGACAGGAACTTCAAGGCTTATGCCGCTGGTATCAGCATTGCACAGCAACTGACAGATCGCATGTTGCCCTCTATGAAAGCCGACTTTACCGACACTCCCGACAGCCTCAACCAGCAACTCGCCACCGAAGGCTTCATGGCAGCACTGATGAAAGATACCACCGTGATGACCAGCCCCCAGGCTGAAGAGATATTCACCAGCAAGCGCGCCGCCAACAAGGCTGCAAAAGAGGAGAAACTCTATGGAGCCAACCGCAAGGCAGGCGAGGACTTCCTGGCAGAGAACAGCAAGAAAGAGGGCGTGGTGACACTGCCCAGCGGACTGCAATACAAGGTGCTGACCAAGGGAACAGGCGAGATACCCAAAGCCACCGACAAGGTACAGGTGCACTACGAAGGCACGTTGGTGGACGGCACCGTGTTCGACGCCTCGAAGAAGCATGGTGACAAACCCCTCACCTTTGCAGCCAACCAGGTAATCAAGGGATGGACAGAAGCCCTCTGCCTCATGCCCGTAGGCAGCAAATGGGAACTCTATATCCCCTACCAGCTGGCATACGGCGAACGTGATATGGGTACCATCAAGCCCTACAGCGCACTCATCTTTACCGTGGAATTGCTTGGAATAGAAAAATAATTGTACGTTTTTGTTGCATATTACGAGGAAAAGCCGTAAATTTGCTTACTTTTTGACACATATAGCCTCTATATGAAGCGTTTGTGTAAAATGAAGTATCAAATAACATAACCATGGTGCCCAAAAACAAGGCACCCTATTTTCAAGTAATATGGACAAAATTGACAACCTGGACAAAAAGATTCTGAGTATCCTCTCCAAGAATGCACGCATCCCGTTCAAGGATGTGGCGGCAGAGTGCGGCGTGTCGAGAGCAGCCATCCACCAGCGTGTGCAGCACTTGATTGAGGGCAATGTGATTATGGGCAGCGGCTTTGACGTGAATCCCAAGAGCCTTGGCTACCACACCTGCACCTACGTGGGACTGACCTTGGAGCGCGGATGTATGTACAAAGACGTGGTGGAGCGCCTGCAGCACATCCCCGAGGTGGTGGAATGCCACTTTACCACGGGACCCTATACCATGCTGATAAAACTATTTGCACGCGACAACGAGCAACTGATGCACCTGCTCAACGGCTGCCTGCAGGAGATTCCGGGAGTGGTGGCGACGGAAACGCTCATCTCACTGGAACAGAGCATCAAAAGGGAGATACCCGTACAGGTGGACAAATAAATAAGTGGATTCTGAAGCATGAACCACTTTGACTGGAAACAACAACTGAAAAGTGGCATCTACAGCCACTACCGTCATGCCAACAGGCGTGCCATCATCGGCATCACAGCCAACTATAGCGAAGGAACCTGCAAAATCCTCGACTATTACTACAAGGCAGTGGTCGCCGCCGGCGGCACGCCTGTGCTTGTTCCGCCCGTAAAAAACCAGGAGGTAATAGCCTGCACGCTGCAGCACATCGATGGTCTGATACTGAGTGGGGGTGCCGACTATAACCCCCTCTACGCCGGAGAACAACCGGAAAGAGGACTGGGAAGCATCAACGATGAGCGCGACTTGCCTGAACTATGGATTACCCGCATGGCATACCACCGCCAACTGCCCATATTGGGCATCTGCAGAGGCATACAGACCATGGCAATGGCACTGGACGGCAGGGTGAAACAAGACATCAACGACGGTACAAGTAAGATAAAACACAGTCAGGAGGCCGGCAGAAACGTGCCCACACACACCGTGCAGGTGGCAGAACAGAGTCTGCTGCACCGGCTGTATGGCAATACCACTCTGGCAGTAAACTCGTTCCATCACCAGGCGGTGGCAGAAACAGGCAGCAGATTCCGCGCTACAGCCATCGCCCCTGACGGCATCATCGAGGCAATGGAAAGCACCGAGATGAAGCCGCTGATGGGTGTGCAATGGCACCCAGAATGCATCAAGGACGGTGCACCGCTGTTCAGATGGATAGTGGAGCAGGCAGAAGCCTACCGCAAGGCACGCCAAGTGCACAGCGACATACTGACCCTGGACACCCACTGCGACACGCCCATGCTTTTTCCAAGAAACATCGATTTCTCCACACGCGACGAGCGGATACTGGTAGATTTGCACAAGATGAACGAGGGCGGACTGGATGCCACCATCATGGTATGCTACCTGCCGCAGCCCAAGCCGGGACAGACATTCCGGGAGGTGGCACCCTTTGCCGTGGAGTCGCCCACTGCCTACGCCGACCTGATCTTCGACAAGATAGAACAGATGGTGGAGGCCAACAAGGACACGGTAGGTCTGGCACGCAGCGTGGAGCAACTGTGCCTGCTGAAACAACAAGACAAGAAAGCCATCATGCTGGGCATAGAGAACGGACTGGCACTCAACGGCAATCCGCAACTATTGCAGCACTTCAAAAACAGGGGTGTAGTATATGTCACCCTGTGCCATAACGGTGACAATGACCTCTGCGGTAGTGCCAAGGGCGACGGTACCCACGGTGGTGTGAGCGACTTGGGTGCACAGGTGATTGCCGAGATGAATCGCCTGGGCATGATGGTGGATTTAAGCCATGCTTCAGAACAGAGTTTCTATGATGCCCTACAGATGAGCACTACTCCCATCGTATGCAGCCACAGCAGTGCCCGCAGCTTGTGCGACCATCCCCGCAACCTCACCGACGACCAAATGAGAGCACTGGCAGCCAAAGGGGGAGTGGCGCAGATAACCCTCTATCCCGGATTCCTCAATGCCTCAGGCAATGCCACACTGCTCGATGCCCTGCAACACCTGGAGCACGCTATCAGCATCATGGGTATAGACCATGTAGGCATAGGTACCGACTTTGACGGAGACGGAGGAGTGCCCGGTATAGCCGATGCCTCAGAGGTGCTGAACGTGACTCGCCACTTGCTTGCCAGAAGATACAGCATGGCTGACATACAAAAGATATGGGGCGGCAACTTCATGCGTGTGATGCAACAGGTGCAGGATGCCGCAAAATGAATGGGAAATACATCCGAAAACAGAGTCGATGGCACATAACCCGAAACCAACAAAGAAACATGATGAAAAATACCTTTCCCTCGCGCGTACATATAATATATATGGTATTGGGCTTGCTGGCACTCACTGCCTGTGGCAGCAGCAAGAAAAGCAATGCCGTAGAGGAAACAGCACAAGTGGGACCAATGTTCAACGCCGACAGTGCCTACATCTTCTGTGCACAGCAGTGTGCTTTCGGTCCGCGCACAATGAACAGCACCGCCCACGAGCAGTGCAGAGAATGGATAGTACAGAAGTTCGAGGGTTACGGCATGAAAGTGACGCAGCAGAAAGCCGACCTAAAAGGTTATGACGGCACCACGCTCAAAGCTACCAACATTGTGGCATCCTACAAGCCGGAACGCACGGAGAGAGTGTTGCTTTGCGCCCATTGGGACAGTCGTCCGTGGGCAGACAACGACCCCGACAGCAGCAACTGGCACAAACCCGTGATGGCTGCCAACGACGGTGCCAGCGGCGTAGCCGTACTATTGGAACTGGCACGCCTGCTACAGCAGCACGACAGTGTGGCAGTGGGAGTCGATTTCATCTGCTTTGACGCTGAGGATTGGGGCACCCCACAGTGGGAAGAAGACCTCAGTAGCAGCAACACCTGGGCATTGGGCTCTGACTATTGGGCACAGCATCCTCATACTGCCGGCTACACCGCACGCTACGGAGTGCTGCTCGACATGGTGGGCGGCATGGGTGCCCGTTTCTATCAAGAGGGTTTTTCGCTGCAATATGCGCGCAGCATAGTGGATAAGGTATGGAAAGCCGCCACACAAGTGGGATATGGCAGCATGTTTCCCATGACAGACGGAGGGATGGTGACCGATGACCATGTGGCTATCAACGAGAAAGCCAATATCCCCACCATTGATATCATCCCCTATTATCCCGACTGCGAGCAGAGCAGTTTCGGCAGCACATGGCACACCGTGACAGACAATATGGACAACATCGACCGCCACACGCTGCAGGCAGTGGGACAAACCATGGTACAGGTACTTTACTCTGAGGAATAAACCCACCTTATATCTGCCCTGCCTCTACCATCAGTATCACGCGTTCGGTAAGACGGTCATCTCCGTCGGGGTCGTACTCTTTGCGTAGCGAAGCCCCGAAGATGGAGGAGAATGCCTGCCAAAAGGCGGCACGCATAGGACCAAGAAAGGCCTTGAGCAGGTCGTAGGTAGAAGAGTCACACTCCCTGTAGATAAGTTTAATGAGCAGTTTACCCTGCGAGTAGGTGAGTTTCTTCATGCGCGGCTTGTAGTCCTGGAAGATGGTTTTTTCCACCTTTTTGATATGTGCATCCTTTGACTTCTTGTCGGGCAGGGTTTCCAGATATTCGTAGGTCTCCATCATCAGCATCCTTGCCTCCTTGGCAAGAGGGAGCACCTTCTTCACGTTGTGCACCAGTCGGGTGTAGCGCATTGCCTGCTTCTTGTTCTCAAAGGAAAGCGGCGGATAAACATACACGTTATTCATCTCCATGTACAAGATACTGTCGCCGCGGTCGAAAACCTTGCCTACTTTGACAGTAGGCACCACATCGTTCTCCTCAGAGGGCAGTTGGGCATTGGCAATGCCCACCGCTATACAGGCGAGGAAAAGTAACAGACAGCGCTTCATAGGATGAGAAAAAGAGATTGGGGAAAGAATAACTACGCCTCCTGCTTGGAACTGAACACCAAGGCATACATCTTGATTTGCTTGAGCATGGCAAGCAAGCCATTACTGCGTGTGGGACTGAGATGCTCCTTGAGTCCTATCCGCTCGATGAAGTAGAGGTCGGCATCGAGTATCTCCTTGGGAGCATGTCCTGAAAGCACACGTACCAACAGTGCCACGATGCCCTTGACAATCAGTGCATCGCTCTCTGCCTGCAGTATCATCTTACCGTCAGTGATGTCAGCCTGCAGCCACACCCTGCTCTGACAACCGTCTATAAGGTTGCTCTCCGTCTTGTATTTCTCGTCCAAGGGTTCCAATTCGTTGCCTAAGTCGATGAGCAACTGGTACTTGTCCATCCAGTCATTGAAGGAAGAGAACTCCTCTATCACCTCATCCTGTATCTCATTGATTGTCATATTCTTCTGCTTTTTCCAGTTTAAAAAGTTTATCGCTTGGTCTTACCTTCCCCGGCACAGCAAACGACACGTGTGTGCCTTTGGGTGCCATGGTCACGGGTTCCAGTTCCAGACGTATCTCGGTGGCATCTACATACATCACTCCCGTGGTGGGGCCTGTGATAAGCAGTTTGTCACCCACATGCAGTTCGGCGGCATCCACGGTAAACTCCGCCACACCCAGTTTGGAGAAGTACTTCACCCCCTTGCCCACATACACCTTACGCTCGGTGGCGTTAGAGCCATAGTGTTTGTTCCATTCTCCCAAGGTCTGTCCCAGGTAGTAGCCGTCCCAGAAGCCACGGTTGAACACCTTTGCAAGCAGCTCGTCCCACCGGTCTTTCTTCTCCTCCGTAAAAGTGCCGTCAATGACAGCCTGCACCGCCTCCTTGTAGCATTTCACCACAGTATAAACATACTCGGGACCTCGTGCCCTGCCTTCTATCTTCAGCACCCTCACGCCCGCTTTCATCAGTTTGTCCATGAAGCGTATGGTCTTCAAGTCCTTGGGACTCATGATATACTTATTGTCAATGGCAAGCTGTTCGCCCGTCTCGTTGTCGGTCACGGTATATGAGCGCCGGCACACCTGTACGCATCCTCCTCGGTTGGCACTTCGGTTGGCATTGTGCAGACTCATGTAGCACTTGCCGCTGATTGCCATACACAGGGCACCGTGGCAGAACATCTCGATGCGGATGCGCCTGCCCGACGGTCCGCAAATGTTTTGTTGCTCTATCTGTCGGAAAATCTCTTCCACCTGACGGATGTTCAGTTCACGCGCCAGCACCACCACGTCGGCAAACTGTGCATAGAACTTCAGTGCCTCGATGTTGGAGATGTTGAGTTGGGTGCTCAGGTGCACCTCCTGTCCGATACGGTTGCAATAGGTCATCACCGCCACGTCGCTGGCTATCACCGCCGAGATACCCGCCTCCTTGGCAGCATCCACGATGGTATGCATGGTGTCGATGTCTTCCCCGTAGATGATGGTATTCACGGTGAGATAACTCTTGATGCCATGCCCGTTACAGATGGCTGCTATCTCTTTGAGATCGTCAATGGTAAAAGCATTGGCAGAGTGTGCCCTCATGTTGAGTTGCCCGATGCCGAAATATACCGAGTCGGCACCCGCCTGTATGGCTGCCGTGAGGGAGTCGCGGCTGCCCACAGGTGCCATGATTTCAAAATCGGCGGTACGGCAGTTTGTGGAGAGTGTTGCTTGTTCCATTCAATACAGTGTTTTCAGCCTTTGCTGCAGGGCGCAAAATTACTAAAATTCGCAGTAATAGACAATAGAATTCAGTTTTATTTAGTAATTTTGCACAGCCTTCTATAAGTATCAACAAACAAGAATCATAGCACAATGAAAGTACTTTTGGTAAACGGAAGTCCGCATCCGCACGGATGCACCCACACTGCCCTACGGGAAGTGGCAGAGCAGCTGCATCAGCAGGGCATAGAAACCGAAGAGATATGGTGTGGCAACAAGCCCGTGATGGGTTGCATCGGTTGCGGCAAGTGCGTGGCAACCAGACGATGCTGGTATGCTGATGATACCGTCAATGCGTTTCTGGCAAAGGCAGAAGAAGCCGACGGTTTCGTATTTGGCACCCCCATCCACTTTGCGGGCACCTCGGGAGCCATCAAGCCCTTTATGGACAGGGCGTTCTGCTCCAAGATGGGCATGTATGCCAACAAGCCTGCGGCAGGTATCGTAAGTTGCCGCAGGGGCGGAGCACAGGGAGGCTTTGAAGACCTGAACCGCTATTTCACCATCGCCAACATGCCCGTGGTGTCGTCAAACTATTGGAACGAGGTGCACGGCAACAACGCCGAGGAGGTGAAGCAAGACCTGGAGGGAATGCAGACCATGCGCCAGCTGGGGCGCAACATGGCATGGCTGCTGCGCTGCATAGAAGCAGGAAAGAAAGCAGGCATCTCCCTGCCAGAACAGGAAACCAAGATAAAGACCAACTTCATCAGATAACCATCCAACGGCACCGCATACCATGACAACACATGAAATCAACCAACGCGCCGCCAAGGCGGAGCAACTCTTCATGCAAGGCTACAACTGCGCACAGGCAGTGGTGGCAGCATACGCCGACCATTACGGAATCCCTGAGAAGCAGGCGCTGCAAATGAGCGCGGGCTTTGGCGGAGGCATAGGACGGATGAGACTTACCTGTGGAGCCGCCTGCGGCATGGTGATGCTGGAAGGACTGCAGAGCGGTTCCACCGACATCAACGACCGTGAGGGCAAATCAGCCAACTACCGACAGGTGCAGCAATTGCTCGATGCCTTCAAGCAGCAGTTTGGCACCATCACCTGCGCAGAACTGCTGAAACTGAAGAAAGACACGCCCCTGAGCTACGAAGCGAGCGAGCGCACCGCAGAATATTACAGGCAGCGACCCTGCGTGAACCAGGTGGTGGCAGCCGCACGCATCTTCGGAGAACGGCTGGCACAGGAAAAGGAAGAGGAAGAAAACAGGTTTCATACGCTTCCTTAACCTCCCTCACCGTAAGCACAAAACCAAGAACAGAAAAACAACAGAAGATGAACATCAAAGAACAGTTGCCCGAAAACGCGTTCAGAGAACTGAAAAAGGGCGAGAAATATGAACCCATGATGGATGCCAAGGGCAACTATCCTGAAGTGAACACATGGTCAGTGACCTGGGGCATCATCATGGCGATGCTCTTTTCCGCTGCTGCCGCCTACTTAGGATTGAAGGTGGGACAGGTGTTCGAGGCAGCCATCCCCATCGCCATCATCGCAGTGGGCGTTTCCACAGCCGCCAAGCGCCACCATGCACTGGGCGAGAATGTCATCATACAGAGCATCGGTGCCTGCTCGGGTGCCGTAGTGGCGGGTGCTATCTTCACGCTCCCTGCCATCTATATCCTGCAGGCAAAATACCCGGAAATTACGGTTTCCTTTGTCAAGATATTCATGGCATCGCTGCTGGGAGGCATCATAGGCATCCTGTTCACCATCCCTTTCCGCAAGTATTTCGTGAGCGACATGCACGGCAAATACCCCTTCCCCGAAGCCACAGCCACCACGCAGGTACTGGTAAGCGGTGCCAAAGGGGCTTCGCAGGCAAAGCCTCTGCTGGTGGCAGGACTGGTAGGCGGACTGTATGACTTCTGTGTTGCCACCTTCGGATTATGGAACGAGAACTTTACCACGCGCGTGGTGTCGTGGGGCAGCGTGCTCGCCGACAAGGCAAAACTGGTGTTCAAGGTGAACACGGGTGCCGCAGTACTGGGTTTGGGATATATCGTAGGACTGAAATACGCACTGATTATATGCTTCGGCTCGCTGGCAGTGTGGTGGATTGTGGTGCCGGGCATGGCATTGCTCTTCCCCCACGATGTGCTGAACCAGTGGAACCCCGCCATCACCACCGCCGTAGGCGACATGAGTCCTGAAGCCATCTTCACCAACTACGGCAAGAGCATCGGCATCGGAGCCATCGCTATGGCAGGCATCATAGGCATCATCAAATCGTGGGGCATCATTGTGGACAGCATCAGACGACTTGCCCCCAAGAAGGGCGTAGCCGGCAGCACAGACGGCAAGACACAGAATGCCACTGCCACCCTGCGCACCCATAGCGACCTCTCTTTCCGTTTCATCATCGCTGCATCTGCCGTCACGCTGCTGTTAGTGTTCGTGTTCTTTTGGATGGGAGTGATGGACGGCAACCTGCTCTTTGCCTTGGTGGCACTGGTGCTCACCGCCGTCATAGCCTTCCTCTTCACCACGGTGGCAGCCAATGCCATCGCCATTGTGGGTTCCAACCCCGTGAGCGGCATGACGCTGATGACCCTGATACTGGCATCGGTGGTACTGGTGGGTGTGGGCTTGAGCGGTACCTCGGGCATGGTGGCAGCCCTGGTGATGGGCGGTGTGGTATGCACCTCACTGTCAATGGCAGGCGCCTTCATCACAGACCTGAAGATTGGCTACTGGGTGGGCAGCACGCCCAGAAAGCAGGAGTCGTGGAAGTTTCTCGGCACACTGATATCGGCTGCCACGGTGGGCGGCGTGATGATGCTGCTCAACGAGACCTACGGTTTTGCCACCGGACAACTGGCAGCACCGCAAGCCAATGCTATGGCAGCGGTGATAGAACCATTGATGAACGGCATCGGAGCCCCATGGGTACTCTATGCCATTGGTGCCGCACTCGCCATTATACTCACCTGGTGCAAGGTGCCTGCTTTGGCATTTGCTCTGGGTATGTTCATCCCTCTGGAACTGAACGTGCCGTTGGTGGTGGGTGGTGCCATCAACTGGTTTGTTACCACCCGCAGCAAAGACGAAGCCATGAACAAGACACGCGGAGAAAAAGGCAACCTGCTGGCTTCGGGCTTTATTGCCGGAGGAGCATTGATGGGTGTGCTCAGTGCATTGCTGCGCTTCAGCGGTGTGGTGTTCGATTATGAGGGATGGTGGTGCAATCCACTCTCTGAAGTAATGTCGCTCACTGCCTACTTGCTGCTGATTGTCTATTTTATCAGAGCCACCAGAGTGAGGGCCTGACGCCAAGGTCTGTATGTTGTATGCAATGCCCTGACCAAGGGAAGAAGAAACCCAAACAATGACAATGAAAAACCTGTATATCGAAACCTATGGCTGTCAGATGAACGTGGCAGATTCTGAAGTGGTGGCTTCCATCATGAAAATGGCAGGATATGAAACATGCGACACCTTGGAAGAGGCGGACGCCGTGCTGCTGAATACCTGTTCGGTGCGCGACAACGCCGAACAAAAGATACTGAACCGTCTGGAAGCACTCAACGCTGAGCGCAAGAAAAGACAGGAAGGAAAAGATTCTAACGGAAAAACCAAATTGATAATAGGTGTGCTGGGATGTATGGCTGAACGGGTAAAAGACCAACTGCTGACCCTGCATCACGCCGACCTGGTGGCAGGACCTGACGCCTACCTGTCGCTGCCCGACCTCTTTGCACAGGCAGAGATGGGGCAGAAGGCCATCAACATAGAACTGTCGCTCACCGAGACCTACCGCGAGGTAGTGCCCAGCCGGTTACATGGTACCAAGATGGGCGGCTTTGTGAGCATCATGCGCGGCTGCAACAATTTCTGTCACTACTGCATCGTTCCCTACACCCGAGGCAGGGAGCGCAGCAGAGATACTGAGAGCATACTGCGTGAAGTACGCGATTTGAGAGACAAGGGATATAAAGAGGTGACATTGCTGGGACAGAACGTAAACTCATACCAAGGCAACAACGGGGTGGGATTCGCCCAACTGCTGCGCATGGTGGCACGCGAAGTGCCGGCAATGCGCGTGCGCTTCACCACCTCACACCCCAAGGACATGAGCGACGAAACGCTACAAGTGATTGCTGATGAACCCAACGTGTGCAGGCATATCCACCTACCTGTACAGAGCGGCAGCAACCGCATACTGCACCTGATGAACCGCAAATATACCCGTGAGTGGTATCTGGACAGAGTGGCTGCCATCCGCCGCATCGTGCCCGACTGTGCCATCACCACCGACATCTTCGTGGGTTATCACAGCGAGACGGAGGAAGACCACCGGCTGTCGCTCTCGCTGATGCGCGAGGTGGGGTATGACGCCGCCTTCATGTTCAAATACAGTGAGCGCCCCGGCACCTATGCCTCCAAACATCTGCCTGACGATGTGCCTGAGGATGTGAAGATACGCCGACTGGAAGAGATGATACACCTGCAGACGGAACTCTCAGCATTGTCCAATGCCCGCGAAGTGGGTCGCACCGTGAGCGTGCTGACAGAGGGCTACAGCAAGCGTTCGAGAGAACAATTGTTCGGCAGAACGGAACAGAACAAGGTGGTGGTGTTTGACAAGGGAAGCCATCACATCGGAGAAACGGTGACTGTAAAAATAGAAAGCAGTTCAAGTGCCACACTCAAAGGCACTGCCGTGGTGGAATGAACACAAAAACATCATCAAAAAACGCAGATACCTGCATAAGCCAACGCAGATACCTGCATGAGCCAACGCAGATACCTTCAGTGACCATCGAAGGTATCTGCGTTTTTTTCGGGACGTTTTTGCTGACTATGAGTACAACCACAATGGGCATTACGTCAATTATCCAATAACATTATATACTTTAAAACTACTGACATCATGAGAAAAACATCGCTATGGCTGCTGGGCACACTGTGCACCCTTTCACTGAACGCACAGAAAATAGATTTCAACCTGCCCGGCAAAGAGGCGCAGAGCCTGGAAGATGGATACACTAACTGGGCACTGGGAAGAACGGCATCGGGCGAAAACACCTTTGCCGACAAAGAGGGCAATGCCATCAGCATCAAGGTGGAGAGCATAGAGGGCACCGAGGGAAATGCCGTGTTCTGCAACTGGTGGAAAGACGGTGTGACACGCTATTCCAAACTGGTGAGCGACGGAGTGTACCCCATCATCCTGTCGAGCGACAACAACTACACCTATTCGGGCAGCCAACCCATGGGACTGAAATTCACCATCAGCGGATTGTCGGCAGGCAGGCACACGCTGACCGCCTACCACAACAATACCGACGGTACACTGACTCCCGGCTACCCCACTGTAAAGGTGGTGGTGGACGGAGTGACCCTGCAGCAGGGCATCGCCCAGAGCATACGTGCCGAAAAGCCCGCCGATGCCGGCATGTCGCACATACAGTTTGAGGCCAAAGAGGGCACACCGGTAGTAGTGGAATACATCTCCGAACCCCAGGAGGGCACCACCTACATCAACACTACGGTGGCTGTGAACGCCCTGCTCTTTGACCAAACCAATCCCAAGACACAGGCTGCCAATCCTCTCCCTGCCCATCAGGACTTCCATGCCGATGCCGATGACAAGAGCATCACCCTGTCGTGGACACCGGCACAGGCGGCAACCCTGCACCACGTGATGGTGGGCACCGATGCGGGCACCATGCAGGAGGTGGCAACCACCACCCAGGCGCAATACACCCTGCAGCAGGTGAGCAACATGAACACCTACTACTGGCGCATCGACGAGGAGGATGCCACCGGTACCCGCTACGAGGGTGAAGTGTGGAGTTTCCGTCCGCGCCATCTCGCCTTTCCCGGTGCCGAAGGCTACGGACGCTATGCCATAGGCGGCAGGGGCGGTTCGGTATATCACGTCAACTCACTCGATGACAACCCTTCTGACCCCCAGCCAGGTACCCTACGCTACGGCATTGTATGCGAAAAGGGACCGCGCACCATCGTGTTTGACGTATCGGGCTACATCACGCTGAAGGCACGTCTCACCTGTTCCGACAAGTACGTCACGGTGGCAGGGCAGACGGCACCGGGCAAGGGAATCATATTGCGCGGTGCTCCCTTTGGAATGAACAGCGACGGTATCACCCGCTTCCTGCGCATCTACCGCGGCTATGCAGGCACGGAGGAGGAGCAGAACCGCGGACTTGACGGATTTGGCATGGCAGGAGCCGACCACGCCATCATGGACCACTGCACCATTGCCTGGACAACCGATGAGGGCTTCTCATCGCGCGGAGCCAAAAGCATCACCCTGCAACGCACCATGATAGCCGAAGCACTGAACTGCGCCGACCATCCCAACTATGAAAGCGGCAAGTGCCACGGCTTTGCTGCCACCATAGGTGGCGGACAGGGCAGTGGCGTGGGTTCGTTCCATCACAACCTGCTTGCCCACTGCGAGGGCAGGAACTGGAGCCTCTCGGGAGGACTCACCGGCAGCGGTGCCTACGACGGTGCACACGACGTATTCAATAATGTGGTGTATAACTGGGGCGGACGTGCCACCGACGGCGGTTCGCACGAGATAAACTTCGTGAACAACTACTACCGCATGGGCGAGGCGACCAGTCAGAAATACCTGCTCAGACTGCAGTTGGAAGGCACGGGGACGGGCACACAGTCGGCATACGTGAGCGGAAACATACGAGAAGAAAAGAGCGGTACACTGACGGAAGACAAACTGAACGACACCTACCGCTACGAGACCTCCGGCGGACAGGTGGTTGATTGGGAACCTTTTGCAGGTACACCCTTCTTCCCTTCCTACGCCACCATCGAACCGGCAGAGGATGCGCTGTGCAATGTGCTGTCGGATGTGGGTTGCAACATGCCTGCAATGACAGCCCATGAAGAACGCATCATACAAGAAACGCTGACCAAGACCTATACCTACAAGGGAAGCAAGACGGGAAAGAAAGGACTGATTGACCGCGAGACGGATGCCGGAGGCTACGAGGAGATAGGCACGGAGACACGCCCCGCAAACTATGACAGCGATGCCGACGGAATGCCCGACTGGTGGGAGAAACTGCACGGACAGAACCCGCAGGTGGCAGACAACAACAGCGATGCCGACGGTGACGGCTATACGGCACTGGAAGACTATCTGAACTGGATGGCGGAGCCCCACTACTTCATCAAGCCGGGTGCCTCACTTGACATTCCCCTGTCCCCGCTCTTTGCCGGCTACTCCCAGGCAGCGATGTACAGCGCACTGGCAAGTGGCGAGGGCTATCAAGCCACCGTCAACGGCAATGTGCTCACCGTAGGGGTGCCACAGCGTGAAGAGACAGCCACTATCAGTGTGACCTGCGAAGAGGGCAGCCACCGCTATACCCGCCACATCAACATCTGCGTGAGCGGAACAGATACAGGCATCAGCCTTCCTTCTGCCGACAGAGAGACAGCCAACAAGCAGACACTATATACCCTTGGCGGCACCTCCATACAGGCACCACGTAAGGGAAGCCTCATCATCACAAAAGGGAAAAAATTCACAGCAGAGTAGCATACACACGCAGCAGTTCGCGGCACAGCACCTCATCGGAAAAACGGCGGGCGTGCTGCTGTCCGCGAACTATCATTTCGGCACGCAGCATCTCATCATCCATCACCCGCCTGATGGCATCTGCCATGCCCTGCGCATCATCAGGATGCACATACAGACAGCCCTCTCCACCTGCCTCTTCCAAACATGAGCCCGTGCAACCAATGGCAGGCAGCGAGGCAGTGACGGCTTCGAGCAGGGGAATGCCGAAACCCTCGATGCGTGAGGGATAGACAAAGGCGGCGGCAAGATGATAGAGTACGGGCAAATGATTGTAGCCCACCCCATGCAGAAAGGTGAACGAAGACGTAAGACCGTAAAAGGAAAGGAAGGACTGCAGTCTCTTGGTATAAGGAGTGTACTTACCCACTGCCACCACATGAGGCAATGCCTCCACAGGGGCGCCCGCCTCCTTCATCTGCCGCAGTGCCTTGGCCACCAGCATCAGGTTTTTCCGCTCTTCTATGCTCCCCACATATAGCAGGAAACGCTGTGGCAAGTGATAGAGAGCCTTCACTTCATCCATCTGCTGCTGCGACGGCTGCTGCGCGAAAATCCTGTCACACCCCTGATACACCACCTCAATTTTGTCGGGCGCGATTCCGTAGAAATGGATAATCTCCTGCTTGGTATATTCGCTCACGGCTATAATCTTATCGGCATTGATACACGCCCTTCGGAACTTGTAGTTATAGATGATGCGGTCGATGGGACGGTAATACTGTGGATAGCGCAAAAAGATAAGGTCGTGAATGGTAACTACACTTCGACACCCTGCCTTGCGGATGGTGAGTGGCAGTTCGTTGCTCAATCCGTGAAACACCTCGATGCCCTCCCGGCGCAGGTCGCTCCCCATGCCCCATACACGCCAAAGCGAAGCCAGTCGCTGTGCCAGAGGCGTGACAGGAAAATGGCAGTGCAGGGATTTCAAGGTGGGAATCTCATGCAGAAACGGTGTCTTATGCCGCTTGGGCATAAACAGATGGTACTCGTTTTCAAGGTGCTGTTCAGAGAGAATGCGCAGCACAAAGCGGCTGTAGTTGCCCAATCCGGTGCGGTTCTGCGCCGCCCGTTTAGCGTCAAATCCTATCTTCATGGCCATCAGAGGTGGGTTGTGTGAACAGGCACAAAGGTATATATAATCCGCCAACCGTCCAACAAAAGGATAGAATTATTAAGGCATTTGTTTTCTTTTAGTTAACTTTGCAGGCGCTATCTATGGCATCATAGATTTCTCCCAGACAGATGACAAGATGAACCGGCTGACACAACGCATCGAAACATTCCTATCCAAACCTTTCTTCAGTGACCCGCGCACCCTGCTGGGCCTGTGGCTGCTGCTACCTGTGGTATCGGCACTGATGAAGATAAACAAGTGCAACAACTTCCTGATATTCAAATACGTGTTCTGGCACACATGGAACGGCACCCCGCTCTACGAGGCCTATCCCGAAGAATACTTTGATGTGAACCATTACGGTCCGTTGTTCAGCATAGTGATAGCCCCCTTTGCGGTGCTTCCCCATCCGCTGGGACTGCTGTTGTGGCACGTCAGCATGGCACTGGTATTGTACGTCAGCATCCGCAAACTGCCTGTGAAACAGGGGAAGCAGATACTGATACTGTGGTTCTGCGCCCACGAATTGCTCACCGCCCTGTTTATGAGCCAGTTCAACATCGTGGTGGCAGCCATCATCATCGCCTCGTTCGTGTGCATAGAGAAAGAGCGAGAAGGCACAGCCGCCTTCTTCATCGTGCTGGGCACTCTGGTCAAGCTGTATGGCATTGTGGGGCTGGCCTTCTTTTTCTTCAGCCGTCACAAAGTGCGCTTTGTGATGTGGATGCTGGTATGGAGCATCATACTCTTTGCCCTGCCCATGCTGATAAGCAGCGGTGACTATGTGGTACAGCAATACAGGGAGTGGTACATCTGTCTGACAGAGAAAAACGCCGAGAACCTGATGGCTGGCGGACAGAACATATCACTGCTGGGCATGGTGCGCAAGATTTCGGGCTGCACGCAATATTCCGACCTGTGGCTCATCATTCCGGGCGTATTGCTCTTTGCCGGTCCCTACCTGCGCCTGCAGCAATACAAACATCTTTCATTCCGATTGATGTGGGTGGCTTCGGTACTGCTCTTCACGGTGCTGTTCAGTACAGGCAGTGAATCGAGCGGCTACATCATCGCCCTCACCGGTGCAGGAATCTGGTATGTAGCAGTGCCCTGGAAGCGCAACAAGTGGGATGTGGCACTCATGGTATTTGCCTTTATCCTCACCAGTATGTCGCCCAGCGACCTGTTTCCGGCATTCCTCCGCAAGCAGTATGTACAGCCCTATGCCCTGAAAGCCCTGCCCTGCGTACTGATATGGGGCAAACTGATGTGGGAGATGTACACCAAAGACTATGCTCAGATGCCATCGGGGAGACAAGACAAATAACAAGAAAGGAGAACAACAATGAACCGACGCTACCTGATTTCATCCCCCTGCCACTTGGCAGTGAACCTGCTGCTGGTGTATGTGGTTTACGAACTGTGCCGCCTTGCTTTCCTGTTGGAAAACTACAGCGTGTTTGCCCCCAACCTATCGCGGGCATCCATGACAGAGATACTCAAAGGCGGATGGATGTTTGACACCTCTGCCATCCTCTATACCAATGCACTGTACATCGTACTGATGCTGCTGCCCTTTCACCTGAAGGAGCACCGCCTGTGGCAACTCACCGCCAAATGGGTATTTGTGATATGCAACACCATCGGAGTGGTGGCAAACCTGTGTGATGCCGTGTATTTCCAATATACAGGGCGACGCACCACAGTGACCGTGTTCCAGGAGTTCGGCAACGAGGGCAACCTGGGAAGCGTGATAGGCACCGAACTGCTGCGCCACTGGTATCTGGTGGTGCTGGCGGCGGGCATGGTGCTGGCGCTGTGGCATCTGTCGCTGCCACGACTGAAGATGTGTGGCAAAAGGCAGAAAACCCATGCTGCCCCCTCATGGAAACAGGTGGGCGGATGGCGATACTATGCCCTGCACACGCTATGGCTGGCTGTGGCGGTGCCCCTGTGCATCGGCGGTATGCGCGGCGGGTTTACCACAGCGGTGCGCCCCATCACCATCAGCAACGCCAACCAGTATGTTGACAGACCTCTGGAGGCGGCGCTGGTGCTCAACACCCCCTTTGCCCTGATACGCACCATTGACAAACCCATATTCGAGGTGCCACAATACTTCAGCGAGGAGGAACTGGACAGTATCTACTCTCCGCTGCACCAGCCAGCGGACAGCGTGGCGGAGAACAGGAAGAACGTGGTGGTGCTCATCGTGGAGAGTTTCGGCAGGGAATACATCGGTGGCTACAACCAATGGCTCGACAACGGCACCTATAAAGGATATACCCCCTTTGTGGATTCGCTGATGCAGCACAGCACCACTTGGCTCTACTCCTACTGCAACGGCCGCAAAAGCATCGACGGAATGCCCAGCATCCTCTCGTCGATACCCATGTTCGTGGAACCCTTCTTCCTTACCCCCTCATCCATGAATAATGTAAGCGGACTGGCAGGCGAACTGAAAAACAAAGGCTATTACTCCGCCTTTTTCCACGGTGCCGAGAACGGCTCGATGGGCTTCCAGGCGTTTGCCCGTGCTACGGGATTCAAGGACTACTTCGGTCGCACCGAGTTCAACCAAGACAAGCGATTCAGGGGAGATGACGACTACGACGGCACATGGGCTATCTGGGACGAACCCTTCCTGCAGTTCTATGCGCTGAAGATGGGCGAGTTCAAACAGCCTTTTGTCTCTGCCGTGTTCACCGCCTCGTCACATCACCCCTACGTCATTCCCAAGGAATACCAGCACATCTTCAAGGAAGAGGGCTTGGTGATGCACAAGTGCATACGCTATACCGACCATGCACTGCGCCGCTTCTTTGAGACAGCCCGAAAACAGCCCTGGTTTAAAAACACACTGTTTGTCATCACCAGCGACCACACCAACCTAAGCGACCATGCCTATTATCAGACCGACCTGGGAGGCTTCTGTTCACCCATCATCTTCTATGACGCCACCGGCTCCCTGCAACCCGGTATGCGCAATGCCATCGCACAGCAGATAGACATCATGCCAACGGTGCTGAATTATCTGGGTTACGACAAACCGTATGTGGCATTCGGCTGCGACCTGCTGAACACGCCCGAAGAAGACACTTGGGCAGTGAACTACCTGAACGGGATATATCAATATGTGAAGGGCGATTACCTGCTGCAATACGACGGCAACAGCACCAAGGCAGTATATCAGTTCAAGACAGACCTGCTGCTGCAGCACAATCTGAAAGGCAAAGTGAAGGAACAGACACAGATGGAGCGCGAACTGAAAGCCATCATCCAGTCGTACATGGCACGCATGACTACCAACCGGCTGGTGGTCGGCACAGATTCTAATCCCTAAGTGGTCAGCGCTGCTCCAAATCCTTGAAAAAGCTCTGCATCATGGCTTTGGCAAGGGTGATGCGGCGCAATGTGGCAGCCTCACCGTCTTGTTGCGCCTCGCCACAGGAAACTGTGGCGGCATCTTCCAAAGGTTTGCCGCTGACAATGTCGAAAACGGTAAACCCGGTGGAATCACGCAAACCGATATAGGAACGGTTGGAGAAAAAGGCAAAGGGATAACGATAGCCATCGCTCAGCACATCGCGACTGAACACATATTCTTTGTGCGGGATGCCCAACTGCCCCAACAAGGTGGCAGCCAAATCGCTCTGGTTCATCAGGGTGGTGACGTGACGCGGTTCCTTCACGGCACCGCCTATCCACAGCATGGTGTTGTGGTGATGCTCCTCGCGAGTGATGCCATCGGGATAGGCAAAGCCATGGTCGGGCAGGCACACGATGAGCAGATTGCCCCAAAGAGGGGTGCGCCTCACCTTTTCCACAAACCGTCCCAGACACTCATCGGTAAAGGCAAAGGCATTGGCAATGGGATGCTCCAAACGCCGGTAGGGCACCACCCAGGGCTCGTGGCTGCTGAGGGTGAGAAAACCGATGTGCCATGGTGTATGTTTCTGCTCTTGCATCATCTGGAAAAGGCGGTCAAAGGTCACATCGTCATCATATCCCCAATGGTTGTTACTTTTCTGTGAGGCAGGAAAATCCACATCGCTCACGATGGTGCCATAGCCACCGGTGCGCAGATAGCTCTGCATGTTGGTGAAATTGATGTCGCCGCCGTAGAGAAAACTGCTGCGATAGCCCACGCTGTCAAGAGTAGATGCCACGCAGGGCAGCGTACGGCTCTTGGCAGGCACCTTCATCACCGACATATTGGGGAAACTGGCATAGCCACTCAAGGCTGAGAGCATGCCACGGTCGGTGCGGTAACTGTTGGAATAGCAGTTGGAAAAAAGTACCCCCTGTCTGCACAGGCGGTTGTAATGAGGGGTGATTTCGGGCGAACCTCCTGTGGCAGCCACTGTTTTTCCGCCGAACCCTTCAAGCAATATAATAATGATGTTGGGGCGCTTGGTGTGCAGTAGCGAGACGGTGTCAGAAGCCGTGTCAGGATACATGCCCTCGAAAAGGCGGTGGCACTCTGCCTCATCAAAATACCTGAACTCCTTGCCATAGTCCTGCGTCTTGTCGATGGAATATATCATACTGAACACCGGGTTGACAGCAGCATGGTTCAAAAAGGTGTCCTCAGCATAATACACCTTGCCGATGTTGGCAGTGGATTCTCCCAATCCGCCACGGATGGACACGAACAGCAATGCGGCAAGCACCAGCATGACCAAGGTGTGTAGCAGGCGATGCCACAGGCGACAGGAGTTACTGAGGGCATACAGCCTCAACGGAGTGACACAGCGCCACAGCGCCACCATGGCGGCAGCCAACAGAAGCCACAGTACCACACGCCACACAATGTAGCCCGCCGACACACTGGCAGCAACTCCCTTAGGCGAGTCAAGATAGATGAATACGGTAGCATCGAGTTTGAACTTCCAGAAAGGATAGAGCGAGGCGTCTGCCACAAAGACCAGTGCCACCACCACAGCCACCACAGCATAGTAGGGCGTGAGCCAGCGGCGCAAGCGTAGAAAACCATGCCTCGGAGTCCATATCATAACTATCGCCGCCAACAGCGGGAGCACCATCAGATAGCCCGTAGTGGGCACATCAAGCAGCAATCCATGAGTAACCACATCCCACCAGTCGCCCCACCCATATTGGACAGTAGCAGGAGCACAGACAAAAAAGAATACTGTCTTCTGTACGATAAACACCAAGAGAACCGACAAGTAAAAAAGGATGAGATAAATGATACGCTGCTTCATAACCGATGGATGGCAACTGTATGCGGCCACGAGGCACTGGCCCCGCAGGCACAGTCGTATGTGTGTGCAAAGGTAGGCATATTTTTTCGTCGAGGAACCACGAAATACATTTTTTGCCTTTTTTTTGCTCTTTCGCAAATAAACCCGTATCTTTGTAGATTAGTATGTATTATGTGTTACGTGCAGGCTCGGCCACACACAGGAGCCGCATCTGCCGTTCTGAATGATAAATTTTTATAGATCCTTATGCTGAAACAGTTTCTGCAAGTAATGGCGCGCTACCTGAAACCCTATCGGATGTATCTGGTGTGGTCGGTGGTGCTCAACATCTTCTCGCAATGGATGAACGTATTTTCATTCGTAGTGCTTATTCCAATTCTCAACATCCTGTTTAAAATTGACCAAACAGTATATACCTACAAGGAATGGACCTGGACCACGCTGAACAAGGACCTGGTAGTGAACAACGGTTACGCCTACGTGCAAGATCTGATAGGCGCCCACGGAGCTTTTCTCACTCTGGTGTTTATGGGTGTGGCGCTGATAGTAATGACAGGTATCAAGACACTGGGCTACTTTGCCTCATCAGCCATCATGGTGCCCCTGCGTACAGGTATCGTGAGAGACATACGTGTGCAACTGTACAACAAGGTGCTGAAACTGCCCCTGAGTTTTTTCTCTGAGGAGAAAAAAGGCGACATCATCGCCCGCATGAGTGCCGACGTGCAGTGCGTGGAAAACTCCATCACCAGCAGTATCGACATGCTGATACGCCAGCCGGTAGCCATCTTGGTGTGCTTTATCACGCTGTTCACGGTAAGTTGGCAGATGACCCTCTTTGTGCTCATCGTGGCACCGGGTGCCGCCTGGGTGATGGGAAAAGTGAGTAGAAAACTGAAAAGCCAGTCGGCATCGGTACAGGGACAATGGGGTGACATCATTGCCCAACTCGATGAAACTCTGGGCGGATTGCGCATCATCAAGGCGTTCATCGCAGAGAGCAAGATGTCGAAGCGCTTCAAGTTCATCAATGACGAGTTCCGCCGTGGCATGAATGATATGGTGATGAGACAGAACGCAGCTCACCCCATGTCGGAATTCCTGGGCACCATCATCATCGTAGTGGTATTGTGGTTCGGTGGCTGGCTCATCCTCGACGGTTCCAACCTGATTGATGCTTCCACTTTTATTTTCTATATGGTGATACTCTACAGCGTCATCAACCCGCTGAAAGAACTGTCGAGAGCCACCTATCAGATTCCTTTGGGATTGGCTTCGATGGACCGTATCGACTTTATCCTCAAAGCGGAAAACCCCATCAAGGAACTGCCGCAACCCGAAGAACTGCACAAGTTTGAAAAACAGGTGGAACTGCGCGACGTGTCGTTCCACTATGTAGAGGGCAGAGACGTGTTGAAGCACATCAACCTGACCGTGCCCAAGGGCAAGACCATTGCACTGGTGGGACAGTCGGGCTCGGGAAAATCCACATTGGTAGATCTCATCCCACGCTATCACGACGTGAGCGACGGACAGATACTGATAGACGGCAAGGATGTGCGCCATGTGGGCATTTCCAATCTGCGACAACTGATAGGCAACGTGAATCAGGAGGCCATACTGTTCAACGACACCTTCTACAACAACATCACCTTCGGCGTGGACAACGCCACCATGGAACAGGTGATAGAGGCTGCAAAGATAGCCAACGCACACGACTTTATCATGGAGTCGGAAAACGGCTATGATACCATGATAGGCGACCGGGGCGGACGACTCTCCGGCGGTCAGCGCCAACGCGTGAGCATCGCACGTGCCATACTGAAGAACCCGCCCATACTGATTCTCGATGAGGCCACCTCGGCCCTCGACACCGAATCGGAACGACTGGTGCAGGAGGCTCTGGAACGACTGATGAAGAGCCGCACCACCATAGCCATCGCACACCGACTCTCCACCATCAAGAACGCCGATGAGATATTCGTGCTCTACGAAGGCGAGATAGTGGAACGCGGACAGCACGACGAACTGATAGAGAAAAACGGCTACTACAAGCGCCTCTACGACATGCAGCAGCTGTAAAGGGGGCAGTGCAAAAGAAAACAATTGGAAAGGATGGAAAGGAAACAACTGAAACGGCTGCCCATAGGCATGCAGACCTTCTCGGAAATACGGGAAACAAACTGCCTGTATATCGACAAGACGGAGTATATCTGGCGCATGAAGGAACTCAGCAATTATATATTTCTGAGCAGGCCCAGGCGCTTCGGCAAGTCATTGCTTGTTTCCACCATCCAGGCTTATTTCGAGGGAAGGCGGGAACTGTTTGAAGGACTTGCCATCGGACAGTTGGAAAAGGAATGGAAAGAATATCCCGTACTGAGATTCGATCTGTCGTTGGGGAAACACATGGACAAGAGCCAACTGGAAAGACTTCTGATATTCATCATAGAGGAGAATGAAAAACGCTTTGGTCTGAAGTCTGACCACATAGATCCCAACGTGAGGCTTATGAACCTGATAACAAGGGTGTATGAGCAGACAGGGCACCAAGTGGTGGTGCTCATCGACGAATACGATGCCCCGATGCTCGACGTGGTACATGAGGACGAGAAAATACCCCAACTGCGACAGGTGATGCGCAACTTCTACTCGCCTCTGAAAGCCTGCGATCCTTTCCTGAAGTTCGTGTTTATCACCGGCATCACCAAGTTTTCGCAGCTCAGCATCTTCAGTGAACTCAACAATCTGAAAAACATCTCCATGCTTCCGGAATATGCAACCCTGTGCGGCATCAGCGAAAGTGAGATGGTATCGCAAATGGCCGACTATATCGACCGCTTTGCACTCCGTCAGCACATCACCCGTGAAGAGACTGTAGGCTTATTGAAGAAGCAATACGATGGTTATCACTTCACCTGGCCCTCGCCCGGTATCTTTAATCCTTTCAGTCTTCTCAACGCCATGCAAGACTGCGAACAGAACAGTTACTGGTTCACCTCGGGTACACCCAGTTACCTGATAGAAATGATGAGAAAATTTAACGTGATGCCATCAGACATCTGCACAATGGAGGGGAGCGCCGACGACTTTGACGCACCTACGGAAACCATGACCACCCTGCTGCCCCTGCTCTACCAAAGTGGCTATGTCACCATCAAAGACTACAACAGACAGTTCAAGTTCTACACCCTTGACATCCCCAACCAGGAGGTACGTGTGGGACTAACCAAGGCTCTTATACCTGCATACATAACCTCCAATACAGTGCTCGTGAACAACACGGTGAGACGCATGGCACAAAGCCTGAGCAAGGATAATCTCAACGAGATGCTCAGTCTGCTGCAGCAGTTCCTGCTCACCATCCCCCAATGCGACAACACCCATTACGAGGGGCACTACCAGCAGATGCTCTACATCATCTTTTCTCTGCTGGGCATATATGTGGACGTGGAGGTGAGAACAGCCACAGGCAGAGTGGATATGGTGATGCGTACCGGCAACAGACTATATATCATCGAACTCAAGATAAACAAATCGGCAGAGGAAGCCATGAAGCAAATCGACCTCAAAGACTATCCCGCACGCTTCACCCTTGCCAACCTGCCCATCACCAAAGTGGGCATCAACTTCGACTGCAACAAACACACCATTGCAGAGTGGAAGATAGAGGAAGGAAACTGAACACAAGATATGAACCACCCTTTTAAAATCTAAGGAATGAGTAAAATCGTATTGTTGTCATTCGCAAACAAAACCTATGTCAAAGGACTTGAGCGATTAAAAGCAGAGGCCGAAGAAAGTCAATTCTTCGACGAGATACACGCCTTTACAGAAAAAGATTTTGACAAGGATTTTTGGGCGAAATACCATCATATCATGGAAACCCACAAACGAGGCTATGGTTACTGGATATGGAAATCGTATTTCCTCTGCCGTGTTCTCGACCAACTACAAGACGATGACATTGTGGTTTATCTTGATGCCGGCTGCGGAATAAACACTTATCAAAAGGAGAAATTCGAATGGTATATTGACAACGTCAGGAAATCACCCTGTGGATTGGTGGCTTTTTATAATGGATACATAGAAGAGGATTGGTGCAAAGGCGACTTGCTGGACTACATGCAAGTGAGGGGCAACCAAAAGATTCTGAAATCAGAACAAATAATGGCTGGCATTTGGCTGCTCAGAAAAAACCCTATCTCTGTTCAGTTCGCACATGCTTGGCGTGATATTGCATTAAACCATTTCCATTTAATAGACGACTCACCATCCGTTTCTCCCAATCCTACCAATTTTCAGGAAAACAGACACGATCAATCTGTCTTCTCTCTTCTCGCCAAACAAATGGAAGGAGCCATTTTCTTACCATCTACAGAAGTGGAAGTGGCATACCATCACCGAGACCTTGGACACAGAACCTATCGAAGATACAAGAACCATCTTTTCTTGGCATTAAGGGAGAAAACGGTGTTCTTTACAAACGGAAAGGATGGTTGAGAGAACATATTAACCACGTATTATGGGACTTCTTGAATTGGTATGACGACAAAGAGTTGGAAGACCCTAACAAGAAACAATGGAAGCATAAAATTGCATCCTGGATTATCAAACCATTAAAAACACTACCATGAAGATTTCTATCATTACCATCTGTTTGAATGACCTTCAAGGATTGAAAAAGACCCGTGACAGCATCCTTTGCCAAACATGGAAAGACTGGGAATGGATTGTAATTGACGGTGGAAGCAATGATGGCACCAAAGAGTTTCTGCAAGACCACCATGAAGAAATGAGCTATTGGTGTTCTGAAAAAGACAAAGGAGTATATGATGCACAGAACAAGGGAGCACAGAAAGCCACTGGCAAATACTGCATCTTTATGAATGCCAACGACAGATTTCACGATGAACATGTGCTGGAAGTGATGGTCAACAGCCATCCCACTGCAGATGTGGTATATGGAAACAGGATACAAGTGTTTGAAGATGGAAAACAAATAAAGCTACAAGCACCAGAAGAAGTGTCACTTTCCTTCATCCTACACGACAACATCTGCCATCAAGCAATGTTCATTGACACCGCACTCATCAAAGAAAGTCCATACAATAACAGTTACAAGATTTATGGTGACTGGGCAAAATGGCTTGATTTCATCGTGAAAGGTCATACATTCCAATATATCGACTGCGATGTTTGTGAGTTCGCAATGAATGGAGTGAGCCAAAACAACATCCAGCAATGCCATACAGAATATGACAGAGTTATTCTTGAAAATCTGGGAACTACAGGAGCAGAATTGGTCCGCATTATAAAAAAACAAAAGAATGAAATTGACAATCTAAAAGAAATAATCTCCCAACCGTTCTTCAAACGTTTACATGTAAGTCGGTTTATTCCCAAGTTTTTACAACATGCCATCGATAAATACCAATTACATCGACTCATTTACCAATCAAAACTTTTTGATAAAAAATGGTATGTCTCAACGTATCCACAAGTCAAGGAGTACAAAAAATCTCCACTTTCTCACTACTTGAAAGTAGGATACAAACTTGGTTATGATCCCTCTATATTATTCTCGACTCAAACATATCAGAAGAATTATCCTCATGTGTATGAAAGGAACATCAATCCCTTAGTTCATTACTTACAAGAGGGTAAGAAACAGAAATACAGATACTGGCCACATATAAGCGAAGAAGAACAAAAAAACAATTGGATGAAGATTGCAAGACCGCTGGTCAGTGTTATTGTACCCAACTATAATCACGCACTTTTCCTTAGACAACGTTTGGACAGTATTTACAATCAAACTTACTCTAACATTGAAGTGTTGTTAATGGATGATGTTTCCTCTGATGGAAGTGTGGAAATTCTCAACGAATATGCTCAAAAATATTCTTCCATCAGTCGCTGCATAGTCAATAAAAGCAATTCTGGTTCCCCCTTCTCCCAATGGCAGAAAGGTATATCCATGGCTCATGGACAATTCATTTGGATTGCAGAAAGTGATGATTGGTGTGACAACGACTTTTTGGAAAAACTAATTCCTTCATTTATGAATGAAGCAGTGATGTTGTCGTTTGGAAGATCCGTCTTTATGAAAAATGACAAACAGATATGGTCAATCGAAGAATACCTACATGATTTGGACAAATCATTTTTCACCCATCCTTTTGAGATGGCATCCAATGAATGTGTAAGAAAGTTTTTCTCAAAGAAGAACATTATACCAAATGTGAGTAGTTGTGTTTTTCGGAGACCTTTGGATTCCTTTGCATTTGATATCAAGGGATGGAACGAGATGAAAGTATGCGGCGACTGGCTGTTTTATCTGCAATTGATAAGTGGCGGTTACATTGCCTATAATCCGAAAGCAAAAAACTATTATCGTCAACACAATTCGAATACATCTGTCAACCTTCACCAACAAGATACATATTATCATGAACACCAAAAGGTACGAGAGTTCTTGGCTTCACACTTCAATCTTAACAAAAAAGAACTTGATTGGATAAAAGAAGACAAAAGAAACTTTTGGAAACAAAATCGAAAAGGCTATGACCAGAATAAGTTTGAACAGATTTTTGACGATAAAACTATCAATCTGAAACGCATAGAACGACTTCCAAAAATCGCAATATGCACCTATGCGTTCTCAACTGGTGGAGGAGAAAAAGTGCCTATAGACATGGCAAATGCACTTAAACAAATGGGATACAGTGTGACCTTTATTGATGCTGGCGGCGAACCTCGCAATGAAAAAATCAGGAATAAACTGCGTAGCGATATTCCCCTAATTTCTTTAGGATGGTGCTTTTTACAACTGCCCGTTTTACTTAAACAACTGGGGGTTGAAATCATACATACCCACCATGCCAGCGTTGATTACTGCACATCAGAACAACTGTCTTCAAAAGATATAAAACAGGTTGTAACCTTACACGGGATGTATGAAACTGTTAAACCAAAATATTTGGCAACCCAGATTCCTTACATGGCAAAAAAGGTAAAAAAATGGTTTTACATTGCAGACAAGAACACGCCCATCATGTTGAAATACGGGGTGAAAAAGGAGAAGTTATTCAAAATCTTTAATGCTGTTCCTAACATTCCCCCATCAAAAACAAGAGAAGAAATATTGCACGAGTGTGGTTTTAATAACAATTGTTTCTTGATTGCAATTTCAAGCAGAGCACTGCCAACAAAAGGATGGAGATTAGCCTATGATTCCATCAAACGCGTTCGTAGAGGAACAAAGCGAGATATCTGTATTGTATTCCTTGGCAATGGTGAATGTTATGACCAAATGAAACCATCTTCAGAAAAATGGGCATACTTTACAGGCTACTCCAACGATGTTTCTTCTTATTTCAATGCATCTGATTTGGTAATATTACCATCTACATATCCTGGTGAAAGTTTTCCTCTTTGTCTGCTTGAGGCATTTGCTGCACATAAACCTGTGATTGCAAGCAATATTGGTGAAATAAGTAACATGATGACCAACAACAACGGAACTGCAGGAATTCTTTTGGAAATACAATCTAATGGCCAAATAAATCAAACAGATATTGATAATGCCATTGAGTTGATGTCGCAAAAGGGCGAGTCCTATCTTAGAGCCCAAGCCATTGCAGAAGAACAGGCTCAGCGGTTCAACATCAATAAACTGGTGGAGATACTAACCGACCAATATCGCAAGATTATCAATCAATAATAAGCATCCATAGTTAATGACTTTTACAAAGTTTTCTCCTCTCGTTTCCGTCATCATCCCTGGCTATAACCATGCGCCCTTTCTGCAAGAGCGCATAGAGAGTGTGCTTGGACAGACATACCCCCACATTGAGGTAATTATGCTTGATGATGCATCGGGAGACGAAAGTGCAGAAATCATGCAGAGCTATGCACAGCACGAGCGTGTAAGCCACGTTATCATCAACAAGGAGAACTCTGGAAATACCTTCCTGCAATGGCAAAAGGGACTGGCACTGGCACAGGGAGATTACATATGGATTGCTGAAAGTGACGACGTGGCACACCTTGATTTTCTGAAAATACTGATGGAGCCACTCACCGAAACACCGCAAGCTGTCATGGCCTTCTCGTGGAGCACCATGATTGACGAACACGGCAAACCGCTCCCCTACTCGTGGGATGAGACCAAACGCTTCCACACTCCGGGAATTTACGATAGCCATCAGTTCTGTCTGCAGCGCATGGTGTTCAAGAACCTGATGTACAATGCCTCGATGGTGGTGTTCCGGAAAGAGTGCGCCGAACACGTCAACCCGCAATTCATGCAATACCGTCATTCGGGCGACTGGCTCTTCTGGTTCGACATCGCAAGGCAAGGTAAGATATGCGAAGTGCCCCAAAAACTCAATTCCTTCCGTCAGCACGCCAACAAGGTAAGCAACGAAGCACTGCAGAAAGCCGATTTGGCTGAAATCTGTGCCATCCAGCAATATGTGGCCCAGACACTGCAACTCAACAGCTATCAATGGCGCTGTCTCAGAGGCAGACAAAGCAAAAGGCTCAACAAATCACAATATCCCGATAAAGCAACACTGCGCCAAAAATTCCCCAAAATATACGATGCCTCGCCCATTGATTACATTACCTATACATTAGACAAGATACTCAATCTCTCGGGAATGCAATGAACGAATGAGATTCAGAACATATCCATTTAGGAAAAATCAAAACCATCGCACTTATCACAACCTTACTCTTTTTACTGCTGTAAAAAATTCCAGCGATAATTGCGTGTTTCAGTGAAAGTGATTAACTTTGCAAAGGAAGGATGCCACCATCCTGCCACAGAAGCAAAAACCATCCTGCCGCAGAAGCAAAGACAGAAGACATACAACCAAACTCTGGAACGACATGGAAGTGAGCAACAAATACATACGATTTGACTGGGCCGTGAAGCGTATGCTTCGCGACAAGGCCAACTTTGCCGTGCTTGAAGGCTTGATTACCGTGATGACCGGTGAGCAGGTGAAGATAGTGGAGATATTGGAAAGCGAGGGCAATCAGGAGAGTTCGGCCGACAAGTTCAACAGGGTGGACATCAAGGCGAAGAACGACAAGGGCGACATTATCATCGTGGAGGTGCAGCTCACCCGCCAGCTCTACTATCTGCAGAGGATGCTCTACGGCGTGTCGAAGGCCATCACCGAGCACATCGAGATAGGCAACAAGTATGACAAGGTGAAGAAGGTGTATTCCATCAACATCGTTTATTTCGACCTGGGCAAGGGCAACGACTACCTTTATCATGGCCGCACGGTGTTCACCGGAGTGCACACGGGCGACACGTTGGAGGTGAACTCCAAGGAGGCCAACGAGATAAAGATGAAGGCTCCTGCCGACGTGTTCCCGGAGTACTACATCATCCGCGTGAACGAGTTCAACGACGTGGCCACCACCCCCATCGAGGAATGGCTGGACTACCTGAAGAACAACCGCATCAAGGATGACACTTCTACGCCCGGACTGCGTGAAGCCAAGGATCGCCTGCTGTACATGACCATGACCGACAGGGAGCGCCGCGCCTACGATGCCCATGTAGATGACATCATGGTGCAGAACGACGTGCTCGACACCGCCAAGATGGAAGGAAGAGCGGAGGGAAGAGCTGAGGGACGAGCCGAAGGAAGAGCTGAAGGAATGCGCGAGATTATCCTGAACATGAAGAACAGCGGAATGCCTATCGACAACATCTCCTGCTTCACAAAACTATCCGTAAAGGAGATTGAGCAGTTGATTGCCGACAATCAGGATTCTGGTCATTTGGCTTAACGAAATGGTTCTTTTTGTCATCTGCCTTTCCGCTTATCGGTTACAATGGAATCCCATTGCGCCCTCAAAACGAAAAAACATCTGCGCAAAAATATAAGCAGTGATTATCATCATGCTAATGGCCGATTTGGATTGAACAGCAATCATTTCAAAACAGTTGTTCTAAGGCTGAGATGCTTCTGTCGGCCAAGAACACTTTCTTGTGCTTCCTTACCTCCTTGATGAGTGCAGACTGCAGTTTGATGTCTGAAAGCAGGCGCTGGATAGCATCGGCAAAAAGCAGATGGTTGCCAACGGGCACCAACAAGCCAGCCTTGCCATTCTTGAGTATTTCCCGAGGCCCCGTGGGACAGTCGCTCGACACGATGAGCTTTTCCAGCATGAGCGATTCGATGAGCACGGTGGGCAGACCTTCAAACTTGGCACTGTGAACTATCATCTGTGCATTGGCCATCCACGGGAAGGGGTTCTGCATAAAGCCCAATAACAGCACTTCCTCGTCCAACCCCATTTGGTGAATCATCTGCTCCAGTTCAGGGCGACTCTTTCCCTCGCCTATCACAAACAGCAGGGGCAGGTTGCGCAGATTCCTTCGTTTCAGTTCCGCATATGCCTTGATGAGTGTGGCTATGTCTTTCTGCGATTCCTCCAATCGCTCCACTGCCAGTATGTAGTTGCGGTGGAACAGCGGGCTCTTCACCTCATCGCGGGCCTGCACCAGCACCCTGTGCACATCCACCGAGTTGTATATCCTCACTAATTTTGGCTTCAACTCCGGGCACACCTCAAGTGCCTCTTTCAGCATGGCATCCGAGAGAGTCACGATATAGTCGTACTTGCGCATATTGTTCAGCCTTCTCACCATGTGCCTCTTGTCGCGCTGGAACTCGGCGGCAAAGCTGAAGTGGAAGAAACTTATCTTTCTCTTCTTGCTTCTCTTTGGCATAAAGGCACCGAAGGTAGAGTCGAAGTCGATGATCACATCGTGCTTTTTGGCCATCTTCCACAGTGCCACCTGCGTCACCAAGCGTCGGATGGGATTGAGGAATATCTCGTCGAGCACGCCTATCAGCACATGTTTCCCATAGATACCCTTGCGCTTATACCACGACAGCCATTTGGTAGGCACCAGATGCACCAGATTGATATTGTCGGGCAGTCGGTCTGTAAACACCTCCAGTTCGTTCATCTTGAGCATGATGCCCAATGAGATGCGGTGATTGGTCAGGTTGCACAGGTTGTTGATATATTCCACCAGCACCGTATCGATGCCACCATCCAGGAAGCGACTGATAAGAAAAAGCACCTTCTTGCGCTCCACAGGCGGGTTGGCCCAATAGCTGTCGAAGGTTCTGAACAGCGTGTCAAATCCCTGAAAGTCTTCCGGCTCCAGCACCTTCCGGTCGCAGGTCATCCAGTGCAGGCGAGCCCTGCCATACATGGTGGCCACCAAAGAATAAGAGCTGGGAGGCCCCACCACATAGTCGCACTTTGACAACAGGCACAGGTCCTCCCCTGCATTGCCTGCGGGAAAGCACACCGTGGCCCCGGGCAGGTTTGAGGTGTAGTAATTCTTGTTGAGCGAAGGGTCATTGCCGCACACATATACCGCATACTTGCGGTTGGGGTTCAGCCTCATCACCTCTTTGATATAGTACAGGAAGGCATGGTCGTAGAAGAAATACATGCCATTGAAAAACGTCTGGTAATCTCCTCTTCTGATGTGCACGCCTATTCTCAGCGTGTCTTCCTCAGCAGAAGAAGCCAGCAGCCTGTTCACCCTGCGGTGTATCTCTTCCTTGAAGTCGAAGAGTTGCAATATCTCCGCCTTGTATTTCAGAAACAGGTCGTAGTATCTCACCCCCCATCCCTCTATCACCACGTTCTTGTGGCGCAGGATAAACCGCTCCTTGTTCTCTTTCTCCTTGTCTTCCAGTTCATAGTTCACCACGGGCAGCGCCTTTATCTTGGCCCCGTATTTCCCCACCATATACATCATGAAGTTGTGGTTCTTGGTGTCTGAAATCCTGAAGAACGGGTATTTGTAGGCAAACCTCATCGACATGCAGTGCCTACGGTTTTCCCTTGCCCATGCATACACATGCGCATATTGCAGTATGTTGTTGCACATCTGCCCCTTGTCTCTCACAAATATCATATCATTATCATGCGTGGGGTTATGAACTTACGTCTGTTTGCCTGTCTGTGCTGCCTCGCAAGGGCCACAGACGTGTTGTACAAAGGTAATACAATTTTATGACAAAACTCTGAAATGCAGTTTTTTTTGAAACAAAAGGTGTTTTGTTGGGCTGTTTGCTTCAAAAGCATTATATTTGTAGATAGTTTTGATTTATTGCCATGAACAGGATTTCCGTAGTCATCAACACATTCAATGCCGCCCGCCATCTGCCGCAGGTGCTTGCCTCTGTGCGGCAGTTCGACGAGATTGTGGTGTGCGACATGGAGAGCACCGACGGCACTTGCGACATTGCCCGCGAGGCGGGATGCCGCGTGATTACGTTTGTCAAGGGCGACTGTTGCATTGTGGAACCGGCACGCCAGTATGCCATTGATGCGGCACAGCACGAGTGGGTGTTGGTGGTAGATGCCGATGAGGTGGTGCCCGATGCCCTGCGCCGCTATCTCTACGACACCATCTGCCGCACCGATGCGCCCGCAGGAGTGGCCATCCCCCGCAAGAACTATTTCATGGGACGCCTGCTTCACAGTTGCTATCCCGACTATATTCTGCGCTTCTTCCGCAAGGATGCCGTCCATTGGCCGCCGGTGATTCACACCTCACCGCAGGTGAACGGCAGGGTGGAACACATCCCTGCAGGGCGTCGCGAACTGGCTTTTGAGCATCTGGCCAACGACAGTGTGGGCGACATACTGCGCAAAACGAACACCTATTCCGACTACGAACTGCCTCGGCGCCGCCACAAGCACTATGGTGTGGGGGCTCTGCTGGGCCGCCCTTTCTTCAGGTTTTTCAAGTCGTATGTGCTGAAGAAAGGCTTTCTCGACGGTGTTCCCGGCCTGATTCATGCCCTGCTTGATGCCGTGTATCAGGCAGTGATTGTGGCCAAACTGTTAGAAGAGCGCGCGTCGGGTGTAGAACCACGAGAAAAATAGATAGAACAGGATGGCGCTCACCCATCCGCCCAGCACGTCCACTGCATAGTGTGCCTGTATATACACGGTGCTCAAGCACAGCAACACATAGAAGGGGGTGAGCCAAAGCAGCAGCCTATAGTTGCGCACACTCAGCAACAGCAGCATCAGTATGGTGGTGATGCCCACATGACTGCTGGGAAAGGCTGCCGTGGGACGCTCGCCGGCATTGTGCGCATCCACCACCATCTGGTAGAAAACGCCATCCTGATAGCCCGGACTTGTCAGTGCTTCGCTGTGCGTGGCAAAGTAATGTCCCACGTTGGGAAACACGCCTTGCGCTATCTCATCCACCCCCACAGCCTTGAAATAGTATTGCGGTCCGGCCACGGGCAGGGCTATATATATAATGTAATAGGCGAAAAACGAGGCCAGGATGACAAACGATGCCCTGCCAAACTGGTCGTAGCGGCACCAGAAGAAGTAGAGAGCCACCAGTCCTATCAGCGGATAATACACGGCATAGCCCATGTCCATCAGTTCGCTGAACACGGGATGGCTCCACGCTTGCGAGAAAACGAGGGCAGGCTGACAGCCGAACCACGACTGCTCCCAGCGGGCAAAGAGATGGTCGAGGTTGGGAAACAGGCGGTTGAACTCATAGGTGTCGGGGTACCACCACGAGAGCAATGCCAACTGAACCACGATGCGACACAGCAGTGTGAAGCGGCAAGGCACCATGCGATACACCGCCCATAGGGCCACCGTCACCACCAATATCTGCGCACGCCCCCAGAGCATCTCCCCCGGGTCGTTCAGTTTGGTAAACAGGCACAGCATCAGCAGTGCCGTCAGCACCACATATCCTACCACCACCCACTCCACGGCGAGCAGTCCCTTCACGGGTTTCTTCTCCAATCTGAAAAGTTCTTTCAGCCTCATCTTCTCCTCTTTATGTTCTTGTATGTATGTGTTCCATGCGGTTTTTTCACCCTGTTCCTTCCGCCTGCGGTGCTTTCGGCGGGTGCGCTGCCTATATCCAGCCCTGCTCCTTATACCATGCCACGGTGGTTTTCACACCCTCTTCCAACTGCACCTGCGGCTCATAGCCCAGTTCGGTGCGCGCTGCGGTGATGTCGCATTTCCAGTTGCGCTGCTTCATAATGTGGTATTTGTCCTTGTTCAGTGCCGAAATCTTGCCGGTGAGCCTGCCCATCCACTCGCCACAGGTGGTGATGATGCGCAGCAACCACAGCGGTGCCTTGATGCGCAGCAGCATGGGATGGCCCAGTTCTTGCTGCACCAAGTCGCTGAAGGTGCGCGAACTGTATTCCATACCGTCGCTCAAGAAGTACTTGTGGCCCACCACTCCGCCCTCCAAGGCGCGGAACACGGCCTGCACCACGTCGCTCACATACACGAAGGTGAGCACCTGCGGCTTATAGCCCACGGCAAAATCGGTGTGCGCCTTGATGCTCTTCACCATCATAAAGTAGTCTTTCTCCCTTGGTCCATACACGCCGGTGGGTCTCAGGGTGATGCAGGGCAGCTGCGGCATGTCGTCGAGCAGTCGCTCGGCAGCCAGCTTGCTCTTGCCGTATGCGGTGTTGGGCATGGGCACATCCCTGTCGGTTATCTCCTCATAGGGCTGCTGTTCCCTCACGGGCCCGAACACACTGAGACTGCTCACGAACACAAAGCGGCGCAGGGGCATCTGCAGTTCCACCAAGGCCTCGGCCAGATGGCGCGTGCCTTGGGTGTTGGTGTCGAAAAACTGCTGTGCGTCCAAGCACTTGGTCACTCCTGCGGCGTGCACCACATAGTGCAGACTCAGGGGTTTCAGCTGGCTCTTCAGTTGTTCCTTGTCGTTCAGATGCAGCTCTATCAGGTGTATGCGCTCATCCTGCAGCCATGCCCTGCTGCTTGTCTTGCGCACGGCGGCCCACACGTTCATGCCGCGCTTCAGGGCCTCTTCCACTATAAAACTGCCTATGAAACCGGTGGCGCCGGTCACGAGTATGTTCTTGTCCTGGTATTCCATGTTGTTGATGATGGGTATTGATGTCAGTTGTTGTCGTTGCCTGATGGCGGGTTCTGCAGTTCGCAGGGGGCCACATAGGTGCCGCCTTTCTTCAGCGGTTCCATGTGTATGCCCACGTGGGTGCGCGGTCCAAAGTGCTCCCTCAGCCTGTTTTCCACTGCCGTGGCATGTTGGTGTGCCTCGTAGAGCGATATGCTTCCGGGCATCCTTATGTGCATCTCTATGGCATAGCCGTTGCCAATGCAGCGTGTGCGCAGATGGTGTATGCCGCTCACCTGCGGCTCTTGCAGCGCCAGGCGGCATATCTCCTGCTCCACCTCGGCCGGCAGACTCTGTTCCAGCAGTTCGCCCACCGAGCGAACAACCAGCGCCACGGCGGCCTTGATGATGAAGAGCGACACGATGACGGCGGCAATGGGGTCGAGGATGGCATAGCCGCTGCCCAGCATCACGGCGGCTCCCACGCCGATGGCGGTGCCCACCGACGAGAAAGCATCGCTGCGGTGGTGCCATGCGTTGGCCTCAAGTGCGGCAGAGTGCAGGCGATGTGCGGCCCTGATGGTAAACCGATAGGTCCATTCCTTGAGCCCTATGCTCAGCAGGGCGGCCCACACAGCCAGCACCTCGGGCTGCGGCAGGGGCATTCCGCGCAGGGCGTGGATGATGTCTGCCACGCCATACACGCAGATGAGCAGACCCACGGCCAGCAGGGCCAGTCCGATGATGCCGGTGGCCAGCGTCTCATACTTGCCGTGCCCGTAGTCATGGTCGGCATCCTGCGGCTTGGCACTCAGCTTCACAAACACTATCACCACCGCATCGGTGAGCAGGTCGGTGAGCGAGTGCACCGCATCGGCCACCAGCGCAGCCGAGCTTGCCACGATGCCCGCCACCAACTTCAGGGCCACCAACATCAGGTTGACGGCACTGCCGGCGAGCGTAACGCGATACACCTTTCTGTTACGCATCTGCTGTTCCATGCTGCAAAGGTAGTGAATTTATGGCAAAATCGTGCAAGGCATGAACACGGCAATGGTCTTCATGCGCAGATAGTCTTCGCTCATATACATCAGTCCGCCATAGGGGTTGCCTGTTCCCCACGAGTTTTTCATCACAAAATAGCGCTTTCCCGCGGCATCACGGGCCAGTCCCACTATCGCCATGCAGTGGTCGTCGGTGGTCTTGAAGCTCTCATACTCCTCCTGTCGGGCCTGCTGACTCACATACTGTGCCGCCGGCAGCACGGCAATGCCCCTGCGGAACGAGAAACCGGGTTCGCTGATGTCTCCCTCCCAGCACACGCCGTGGCCGCCCTTCACGGCATCCACCACGCGCTGCACCAGGGTGTCGAGGGGCAGGTTCAGGGTTTCGTCGCGCTCCCAGTTGTCGGCCACCTCCAACACATAGCGGCTGCCCATGGCATGGTGGGTAAAACTGGTGTACGACGCATACTCATCGGGGGCGCACACGCTGCGTGCAAACTCCTGCGGCGTGTATTGTGCGCCCAGCATATACACCTGTTTCGGCTTTGCCCCAAACGACTCGTCGAGCAACTGGGTGATCATCTGCCGGTAGCGCTGCAGCCCCACCTTGGCATGGATGGCGGCCTGTGCGGCATGGGTTATCTTGCTTATCACCACGGCCGTCTGCGGATTGCCTGCGGGATGATAGGCATCATAGCCCACCATGCCCTTGCGTGCCAGGGTGTTGAGCAGGGTGTGGCCCGTGCCTCGGTCGTGCACCGCGGTCTGTCCCATCGACAGGTAGTACCTCATCATCTGTTCCTCTAACGACGACCTCACGGCATAGTAGGGCGACAGGTTCACAGAATCGCCCCTCATCAGATGCTCCGTCTCTATGGCAGCCAGCATGGCATATGCCCAGCAAGTGCCGTCTTTCCCCTGGTTTTTCACAGGTGTGTATTTGTTCATCACCTCGTGAGTAAAAGAATAATACTTGTAATTCCGTGGTTCTTTCTGGTGTAATTTTGTCACAGCCATGATTACTACCACAGACATCACTGCTCCGAGAAGTAGCGATATCCCAAAGATGCCGCACCGATTATTCATCACACTTATATTTGTTTATGGTATGCTGCGGGTGCTGCAAGTTTCCACCGGAAGACTGACAGCAAACCCCACTGTGTGCAAAAATAACGAATAATTTTCAATGCCGTATATGCCCAAGCCATGATTTTCTGACAAATAGCCAGACAGAAAAAGATAAGGTGAGCGAAAAAGCAGCATACGACAGGCGGTTTGCTGTCGCATGCTGCTTTCTGGTTGACCGGTTTGTGTAGGCGGCTACTCCTCCACCACAGTGAAATCTTCTTTTCCTACTCCACAGAGGGGACATACCCAGTCTTCGGGAATATCCTCAAATGCCGTACCGGCAGCAATTCCGTTTTCAGGATCACCCACTTCAGGATTGTAAACATACCCACATGTTTCGCAGATGTACTTTTTCATTTTTGTTTTTGTGTTTTAGAGGTTCAACAATATGTATTGGCTTGACTTCATGCCGTTGCCACAAAAGGATTCTCTGAACTATGCCCTTGTCAAGATCTTTTAGGAATCTCCTGCAACTGCCTTTTCTCCAGAAGATATGCCACTCTGTCGGCAATCATCTCGGGAGGAATGTTCTTCATGCAGGCAAAGTCGCCTCGCAGACAGGGTTTGTTGCCATAGATACTGCAGGGACGGCAAGGCAGATCTATCTGCACCACATTGTTCTCGTTCTGGTTCCATCCCAGAAAACCGGCATAAGGATGGGTAGCTCCCCACACACTCACTACGGGGGTGGCAGTGAGCGATGCCAAGTGCATGTTGGCAGAGTCCATCGACACCATCACATCCAAATGGCTCATCAGTATCAATTCCTGCTGCATACTCTCCAGATGGTTTGCCACAAAGAGGCATTGCGGCACTTCCTGACACCATTGGACGAACACCTCGTTTTCCTTTTCTCCTCTGCCGAAGAGGAAGATACGCGTGTTGGGATAGCGTTTCAGCACTTGCTCCATTACCTGTCTCATCAGTCTTGGAGGGTATATCTTGCCCTCATGTGCGGCAAAGGGTGCCACTCCTACCCAGTGCTCAAAGTTCTTCTTGGGTCCTACGGCAGCAGGCAGCAGGTTGAGATTGCCTCTCTGCTCACCGAACACGCTGCGGAAGTTGAGTGTCACGTCATAACCCAGACGCTTGAGTACGTCCAGATAGTTCTGGAATGAGGTAGGCAACTGAATGAGCCGTTTGTTATAGAACTTGGTGAGATGCTTGCGTCTGTCACGATGTTTGTGGATATGTGCCACCCGATATCTGCCCAGCAGAAAACGGGCACACAGATATTCAGAGCGCAACACATTGTGGAAGTCAGCCACCTTGGTGAACTTCTTTGCCGAAAGTCGTCTGTAGAGTGCGTTGAGCCCCTTGATGCCACGATATTCTTTCTTTAAATCAGCCTCCATGAAATACACATTGGGTGCCAAGTCTTCAAAGAAAGTGCGTGCAAAGGGTCGGCTAAGTACCGTGATACGCATCTGCGGGTACGTCTGGGCAAGAGAATACACCACGGGCACAGCCATGGCAACATCGCCAAGTGCAGAGAATCTGATAATGAGCAGATGGTCTTTCTTCACGTGCTGATATTATTTTATCTTCCCACCTTGTGCACTTACTCTTTGTTCTTGTAGAGAACGGGGTTAGTGGCAGGGTCGTTGTACATCTTCATCTGTCTGTACACCTTCATATACTTTCTGCCGGCAGCAATGTCGGCAAGCAACTGGTCAATAGCAGTAGAGAGATCTGCCTGCTGTTCACGTAGCACCTGCAACCGTACCTGACATTTCTGAAGGTGTTCGGGTGTGGCATCGGTGCGCTCCGCCTGTTCATTCATGTGGTATATTTTGAGCGCCAGTATCGACAGTCTGTCCACAGCCCACGCCGGACTCTCGGTATTGATGGTGGCATCAGCATGTGGCACCACGTCACTATACCTCCTACGGAAATAAGTGTCTATCTCTTCCACCAAGTCGGTACGGTCCTGGTTACTATGGTCTATCCTGCGCTTCAGCAGCAGTGCCTCTGTAGGGTCGATGTGCGGATTGCGGATAATGTCCTCCAGATGCCACTGTACTGTGTCTATCCAGCATTTCAGATAGAGGCTATAGTCAATGGAATCTCGTTTATATGGATTCTGTATCTGCATATCCACGTTATCCGTTAAGTGGTAATCGCGTATCACCTGAGCGAAGATAGCGTTACAATGTGCTGCGAATGATTGTTCCATGTAATCAACGATAAGTTAGTAATAGTCCGCTTTCAGGCACCCACAACATCCTAAGGTGGGAGCATACCAGAGTGCTATTTGTTTTACAAAAGTAATTATTCTTTTTCAATCTACCAACGTTTTACCCGTTTTTTGCGCTACTCCCATCCCTATTTATATTATAATGTGTATCTTTGCATCACGACAGGAAGACAATCTGCAATTCATCATAATTCATAACTCCTTATGAAATTCGTTATTGACAACAAGATACCCTATCTCCGGGAAACCATCGCTACCATGGGTGTAGAAGCCGTATATATAGATGGCAGCAGCATCACGGCAGCCGACGTGCAGGATGCAGATGCCTTGGTGGTGCGTACCCGTACCGTATGCAACAAGGCACTGCTGAAGAACAGCAACGTAAAGCTTGTTGTTACCGCCACCATTGGTTACGACCACCTTGACACCGAGTACATGAATTGTTCGGGTATTGCCTGGCACAATTGTCCTGGATGTAATGCCGGTTCTGTGGCACAATATGTGCGCAACTGCCTGCTGCTGATGCAGCAAGACATGGAGCTTGACCTGCACAACACTACACTGGGCATAGTGGGATGCGGACACGTGGGCAGCAAGGTATTTTGCGAGGCACGTCAGCTGGGAATGAACGTGATAGTGAGCGATCCACCTGTAGGCGGACTATACAAGAGGTCGCTGGAAGAACTGGCAGAAGAAGCGGACATCATCACCTTCCATGTGCCGCTGACAGAAGGTGGAAACTACCCTACCCTACATCTTGCCGACAAAACCTTTTTCGACAGCTTGACACGGCGCCCCATCATCATCAACACCAGTCGTGGCGCTGTGGTCAACGACCTTGCACTACTGGAAGCGCTCATGTCAGGCAAGGTACGCCAGGCGGTGATAGACACCTGGGAGAATGAGCCACACATACTGCAACCACTGCTACAGCAGGTATATATCGGTACACCCCACATCGCAGGCTACTCCGCTGAAGGCAAGACCAATGCAACCAACATGGTGGTAGATGCGCTGTGCAACTTCTTCAGTCTGCCACACCCCAAACTCATTGCACCGCCCCCACTACCTGCCGATTTCAAATATACAGGCAATCCACTGGAACTTTATAATCCCAAAACAGACAGCGACTTACTGAAAAAGAATCCCGAGCTATTCGAGTACTTCCGCGGACACTATCCGTTGCGCAGAGAGAGCATCTGACACTTTCTGAGAGCAGAATCCACACCCATCGGCAAAGAAACTGGTAACCATTATGGGTAGCAGAAACGTCACCCAAAGCAATCCTATGTTAGCAAAAACCACCATTTTATGTCACCATTTATGCACAACTCATACTTGATTGTGCACAAAATGATGCTTTTTAGACTGAAATATTTGCACACTTCAATAAATATTTGTTACTTTGCACCCGATTTTTTAAGCAGAATTTCATTTATTAACATTTTAAACTATTACAATTATGTCTGAAATTGAAAGCAAAGTAAAGGCCATCATCGTTGACAAACTTGGTGTTGATGAGGCAGAAGTTAAGCCCGAAGCAAGTTTCACCAACGACCTGGGTGCAGATTCTTTGGATACCGTAGAGTTGATTATGGAATTTGAGAAGGAGTTTGGCGTTAACATCCCCGACGACAAGGCAGAAAAGATTGGCACTGTAGGCGATGCTATTGCTTACATCGAGGAGAATACAAAATAAAATTTATTTTCTTGATTACGGATTGCGCTTTACAGCAGATAAGAAACGGAGTTCGTAAATAGAGATACGGGCTACTGGTTACAGCAGGTGCATCAGAGGTATTGTCAGAGATGCATGGACACTGTAATCGGTAGTCCGTATTCTATAGCGGTACAGCGCCTTCCTTTTTTCATCATTTTTATCATGGAATTAAAAAGAGTTGTAGTAACGGGACTTGGTGCCGTTACTCCTGTGGGCAACACCCCCGAAGAAACGTGGAACAATCTGATTAACGGTGTCAGTGGCGCCGCTCCCCTCACCTTGTTCGACGCTTCCAAATTCAAGACACAGTTTGCCTGCGAAGTAAAGAACCTGAACTTCAACGACTATATCGACCGTAAAGAGGCACGCAAGATGGACCGCTACACACAGCTGGCACTGGTTTCTGCCATTCAGGCTGTCAAGGACAGCGGTGTAGATTTGGACACCCTCGACAAGACCCGCGTGGGCGTGGTGTTCGGTGTAGGTATCGGCGGTATCAAGACCTTTGAGGATGAGGTAGTGTACTACGGACTGCACAAAGAAGACGGTCCCAAGTTCAACCCCTTCTTCATCCCCAAGATGATTTCCGACATTGCAGCCGGACAGATTTCTATTCTCTATGGCTTCAATGGTCCCAACTATGCTACCACATCGGCATGTGCCTCTTCGAGCAACGCTCTGGCAGACGCTTTCAACCTGATTCGTTTGGGCAAAGCCAACATGATAGTAAGCGGCGGTGCAGAAGCTGCACTCTGCGCCTGCGGCGTAGGCGGATTCAACGCCATGCATGCCCTCTCTACCCGCAACGAAGACCCGCAAGGAGCCTCACGCCCCTTCAGTGCCAGTCGTGACGGATTCGTGATGGGCGAAGGAGCAGGCTGCCTCATCCTGGAGGAACTGGAACACGCCAAGGCACGCGGAGCCAAAATCTATGCCGAAATGGTAGGAGAAGGCATGAGTGCTGACGCACACCACATCACCGCCTCCCACCCCGAAGGACTGGGAGCCAAACTGGTGATGCAACGCGCACTGGAGGATGCCAACCTGAAACCCGAAGATATCGATTACATCAACGTTCACGGCACATCCACACACGTGGGTGATATCTCTGAGGCAAAAGCCATCAAACAGGTATTCGGCGAAGCTGCCTATAAGTTGAACATCAGTTCTACCAAGTCTATGACCGGACACCTGCTGGGTGCCGCCGGTGCCGTAGAGGCCATGGCTGCCGTATTGGCTGTAAAGAACGATATCGTACCTCCCACCATCAACCATGATGAGAACGACCGCGATGAAGAGATTGACTATAATCTCAACTTCACTTTCAACACCGCACAGAAGCGTGAAGTACGTGCTGCCATGAGCAACACCTTCGGATTTGGCGGTCACAACGCATGCGTGATATTCAAGAAATATGCTGAATAACAGTAATATAATCGACAGGATTAAGCTCCCTTTCCGTAAGGAGAAGGAGCTTTTTTCTTCACTCTATAACATAACAGGCTTCTATCCCCGCAACATAGGCTACTATAAACTGGCGCTGATGCACAAAAGCATGACCAGAAAAATGCCAAGGAGCAGGACACTGAACAACGAACGATTGGAGTTCTTGGGAGATGCCATTCTCGACGCGGTAGTAGGAGATATTGTTTACCGCCATTTTGAGGGCAAGCGCGAGGGATTCCTCACAAACACCAGAAGCAAACTGGTACAGCGAGAAACACTCAACAAGCTGGCACAGGAGATGGGTATCATGGAACTCATACGCTCCAATACCCGCACACAGGCACACAATAACTACATGGGAGGCAACGCCTTTGAGGCACTGGTAGGTGCCATCTATCTGGATCGCGGCTACAATGCCTGCATGAAATTCATGCAGAAACGTATCCTGGCACGCATCATCAATCTGGACAAGGTAGCATACAAGGAGGTAAACTTCAAGAGCAAACTGATAGAGTGGTGCCAGAAAAACAGAGTACGCTTGGATTACAAACAAGTGGAACAGAACCTTGACAACAGCGGAAGTCCCATGTTTGTATATCAGGTAATCATTGAAGGCATTGAGGGATGCACCGGCAAGGGCTATTCCAAAAAAGAAAGCCAGCAATTGGCATCACAAGACACCTTGAAACGCTTGCGCCGCGAACCGCAGTTCATAGATGCCGTATTTGCCGCCAAAACAGAACGCACCAAAATGGAAGAGATGCCGGTGACAACCGTACCTGATACCGAACTTGCCAACGATATAGTGATTATCAATGATGACACTTCAAAACCCTCAGCCACAACCGGCACCGACTCAGCAGTAGCCGTTACCAGAAAACCTGCCGCTACTGGGAAACAGGAAAGCCGACAGAAGTGCACCCCCTCTAAAGAAAAAGATAGCACAAGAAAACGCACCGTGCCTGTCACACAATCAGAGGAAAAGAAAGAAGAGACCGACGAGTTCGACCTCTCCGATCTTACCCTGCAACCCAAATTCCAGTCAAGAGAAGACATCATCAACGCTGCGGAAGAAGAAGCCTACGCATAACAACAGCCATGTCAATCACACAGATTGTAAGAAACGTTTTTACAGGCAGAATGAAGGAATGGGAACGCTATGCCACCCATGCCGAAGAGATGCAACAGCAAGCACTGCGCTCGCTATTGCATACAGCCAAGGACACAGAGTATGGAAGGAAACATCTTTTTGCTGACTGCCATGACTATGACTCCTTTGTCCGCCATGTGCCGGTAAACACCTATGAGGAACTGAAAGAGGACATCGACCGCATGCGTCACGGTGAGAAAGACGTGCTATGGAAAGGTGTGGTGAGATGGTATGCCAAGTCATCGGGCACCACCAACGACAAAAGCAAGTTCATCCCCGTGAGTACGCAAGGACTGCAAGACCTGCACTACCGAGGCGGAAAGGATGCTGTGACTCTGTATCTGCGCAATAACCCAAAAAGTCGTATATTCGACGGCAGGAGCCTTATATTGGGAGGAAGTCACTCGCCCAATTACAACGTGGCAAATTCACTGGTAGGCGACCTCAGCGCCATTCTCATCGAAAACATCAATCCGCTGGCAAACATGGTGAGAGTACCTAAAAAGCAGACGGCACTCATCAGCGATTTCGAACTCAAACGCGAGCGCATAGCACAGGAAACGCTGCACAAGAACGTCACCAACATCAGCGGTGTGCCCTCATGGATGCTCTCCGTACTGACGCGCGTGATGGAGTTGTCGGGCAAGAAGCACTTGGAAGAGGTATGGCCCAACATTGAAGTATTCTTCCACGGAGGCGTGGCTTTCACCCCCTACCGCAAGCAGTACAGCCAACTCATCACATCGCCGGATATGCACTACATGGAGACCTACAACGCCAGTGAAGGCTTCTTCGGATTGCAGGACGACCCAACAGATAAGTCCATGACCCTGCTCACCGACTACGGCGTGTTCTATGAATTCATCCCTATGGACGAATTCGGCACCGCCAACCCCACCATCGTACCCATGTGGGGCGTGGAGAAGGGACGCAACTATGCCATGGTCATTTCCACCTCGTGCGGGTTATGGCGATATATCCTGGGAGACACCGTAAGTTTCACCAGCACTAATCCCTACAAGTTTACTATCACAGGCAGAACCAAGCATTTTATCAATGCCTTCGGCGAAGAACTGATAGTGGATAATGCCGAGCAGGGACTGGCATACGCCTGCCATGAAACAGGAGCTGAGGTATTGGAATATACCGCCGCACCAGTGTTTATGGACAACAATGCCAAGTGCCGCCACCAGTGGCTTATAGAGTTTTCAAACCCTCCTGCCGACCTGCAACGGTTTGCCGATTTGCTCGATATGCGCCTACAGCAGCTTAACAGTGACTACGAAGCGAAACGCTACAAAAACATCACCTTACAGCATCTGGAGATAGTACAGGCAAAGAAAGGACTCTTCGAACAATGGATGAAAATGCGCGGCAAATTGGGCGGACAGAACAAAGTGCCCCGCTTGAGCAACAGCAGAGAGCATATCGACGTGCTGCTACAGATGAACAAGGCATAAAACCAACCTGTTATGAGGATGAAGAAACATACCAACCAAATAATGGGCATCGTTGCTGCCATGGCACTGATGCTTATAGTTTCGTGTGCCCGTATGGGACAACCTGACGGCGGATGGTATGACGAAAACCCACCCAAGGTGATACGTACTTCGCCGCAAGATCGTGCCACAGAGGTAACCAACCGTAAAATCAATATCTATTTCGACGAGTTTATAAAACTGGAAGATGCTACTAACAAGGTGGTGGTGTCTCCCCCACAGCTGGAAATGCCCGAGATTGCCACCAAGGGCAAGCGTATCGTAATAGAACTGAAAGATACACTGCAACAGAACACCACCTATACGGTGGATTTCTCTGATGCCATTGTGGACAACAACGAGGGCAATCCCATGGGTAGCTATACCTACTGCTTCTCTACCGGCACTGAGATTGATACCTTTGAGGTGGCAGGCACCGTGATTACAGCTGAAAATCTGGAACCTGTGAAAGGTATTCTCGTAGGACTACACAGCGATTTGAGTGACACCGTATTTGCCAAGAAACCACTGCGTAGGGTGGCACGCACCGACAGCCGCGGACGCTTCACCATCAAAGGGGTGGCACCAGGCTCCTACCGCGTATATGCCCTCAACGATATGGATGGCGACTATGTCTATAGTCAGCGCAGCGAAATGCTGGCATTCAGCCACAGGGTGGTAGTACCTTCCTGCAAGCCAGATATCAGACAAGACACCGTATGGCGCGACACCCTGCATATTGACTCCATAGCACGCATACCCTATATCCATTTCCTACCTGATGATATAGTGCTCAGATCCTTTGTACCTGAACAAACAGAACGCTATTTGCTGAAAACCGAACGTACAGATCACCGCAAGATAGGGGTATATTTCACCGGGATGCACGACAGTTTGCCCGTTGTTAAAGGACTGAATTTCGATGCAGAGAAAGCTTTCTTTGTGGAGGCATCACCCAAAAAAGACACACTGACCTACTGGCTGCGCGATACCACACTCATCAATCGCGATTCCTTAGAGATGGTACTTTCTTACTATGCCACCGACACTACCGGTATGTTTGTGATGAAGGCAGATACGCTGACCGCTATTCCTAAGATGTCGTTTGAAAGAAGAGAAAAATTGCGACTCAAGGAACTGGAAAAATGGGAGAAGCAACAGGAAAAGAAAAAGAAGAGAAGGGAAGCCTACGATTCCATATATCCTGTAGAGAACGTCAAGGTAAAGATGCTGAGCAAGCAAGTGATGGATCCAGACAAAAATGTGGTACTGGAAATGGAAACACCTCTCGCCTTTTGTGATACAGCCTCCATTCACCTGAAAATAAAGGTAGATTCGCTCTTCGAAGACATACCCTGCCTATGGCAACAGATACCCCAATTTCCCCGTAGATTTATGCTACTGGCAGAATGGCGTCCTGACAACACCTACAGTCTTGAAATAGACTCTGCCGCCTTTGTGGATATTTACGGACAAATTTCAAACCCCATCAAACAGAATATCAAGATACGACCACTTGATGACTACGGATCACTTACGGTGAACATGAGCAAGCCCGACAGCATTGCCGACAGCACCGTTATCGTGCAACTGCTCAATAATGCCGACAACCCCATCAAAGAGGCACGATTGGATCAGGGAAATGCCGACTTCTTCTTCATTCTGCCAGGTACATACTATCTCAGGGCTATTATTGACAGCAATGGTAACGGTAAATGGGACACTGGCGACTATTACAGCAACACCTACCCGGAAATGGTGGTATATGACCCAAGGGCAGTGAATATCAAAGCCAAATGGGACACTACCCATCAGTGGAACATCAGTGAACGTCCGCTTGACAGACAGAAGCCAGGAGCCATCATCAAGCAAAAGGCTGACAAGGAGAAGAAGCGCATCAACAAGAATGCACAGCGCCGGGAAGAGATGAACAACAGATAAATAAATACCAAAATATATGAAGAAAATAATCCTGTTATTTCTCCTGATATGCAGCACACCTGTAATGGCACAGCAGTGCGGCATCAAGAACACAGCATTCAAATCGGGAGAGTTTCTTTATTACGACCTTTATTTCAACTGGAAATTTATATGGCTTAAAGTAGGCACTGCCTCCATGAGCACCATTGAATCCACATTCGATGGACAAAAAGCATATCGCAGTAGTCTTATAACCCGCGGAAACAACAAGCTGGATAAGGTATTCACCATGCGCGACACATTGCTCTCCTATTGCAGCAAGGATATTACACCACTCTATTTCAGAAAGGGTGCCTTGGAGGGTCACAGATACTATGTGGACGAAATATGGTACTCATATCCAAACAATGAATGCCATCTAAAACAACACCGCATAGAAGACGACGGTACCCACGGATGGAAGGAGTCTAAATACGACAAATGTATCTACGACATGATGAGCATATTCCTACGCTCACGTAACCTGGATGCCTCACAGTTCAAGGAAGGGCAGAAACTGGCGATGCCTATCAGTGATGCCCGCCACCTCACCGAATCGTGGCTTACCTACCGTGGAAAGGAGAACTTCAAGATAGAAGGCAGCAACGAGAAATTCCGCTGTCTGGTGTTCTCATTCTATGAAAGGGAGGATAACAAGGACCATGAACTGATACGCTTCTATATTACCGATGACAAAAACCATATTCCCGTGCGTTTGGACATGTTCCTGAGTTTCGGTTCCGCCAAGGCTTTCCTCAAAGGCTACCGTGGCATTCTCAACGAAATGAGCGCAAAAATAAAATAAACCGCAATACTATCATATATAAGGAAAGATGCTGTGCCGTGATTATATTACGACGCAGCATCTTTCTTTAAATGCCTTATGCTTGCACTGTTTTCCATAAAACCCCACTGACGAGCATGCTAAATTCACATTCCGCACGCTCGTCTCTTATGGGGAAAGTTGGGAATTTTAATGATATGAATTACATAAAAATGAATAAGAATAACTTGATGTTTTCCCAACCCTATACAGTAGTCTTAGTTAAACAGCTTTTATATTCTTTTCAAAGGTAGGAATAATTTTCCAATCCATAATATTTTTTTCTACTTATATTAAAATATTTAACTTTTTGAACTATATTTTCTCATTTCATCATCTTTTTCTTTACTCAAACAAGTTATTAACATTATATTGTTGATAATCTATTGAAAAATGATTTATAACCCAATACTTATGAAACCTGCCTTCTGTCAATAGGGATATCCACATACTTGTAAGTCACTTTTAAGAAACATTTCCACACAAATATGAAGAAAAAAAATATAAACTTAGTAATTTTGCACCGTATAGCGGAAATGTGGATAACAATGCTTAAATGCTGAATTTCAGCTTATAAATATAAACATCGAATGTAAATAAAAATATTCATACGTGGATAAAAAATAATACAAGGAAATAGCCGGAAATTTATGCACTTATCCACGGTACTTCTTATACATCTTATCTATTTAAATTAAAAAACAAACAAAGAATAATAAATATGGAAATAAAGGAAGCGTGGAAAGAAAAGGGCTATATAGATGAACCGCTACAGGCAGGAATGGATGTACGCCGCGAAATAGAAAGTCTGTGTGAGGAGAAAAAAGCTGTAATACTGGCACATTACTATACGCAGGGTGACATACAGGATGTGGCACATTTTGTAGGCGACTCATTGGCGTTGGCACGCAAGGCTGCTGAAACGGATGCCAGAATTATCGTGATGTGTGGTGTGCACTTTATGGCAGAGACCTGTAAATTGCTGAGTCCCGACAAACTGGTGCTGTGCCCTGACCTGAATGCAGGTTGTTCGTTGGCTGACAGTTGTAAGGCCGAAGACCTGAAGAAGTTCAAGGAAGAGTATCCTGGCTATGAGGTGGTGAGTTATGTGAATACCACAGCTGCCGTGAAGGCACTGACAGATGTGGTGGTGACCAGTGGCAATGCCAGGAAGGTGGTAGAAAGCTTTCCGAAGGATGCCAAACTTATTTTCGGTCCTGACTACAATCTGGGCAGTTATATCAATGCACAGACGGGCAGAAACATGGTGCTGTGGCATGGTGGCTGTCATGTGCACGAGCGTTTTTCGGTGACCTCCATCCTGCAACTCAAGAAAGAACATCCCGATGCCATTGTATTGGCTCATCCTGAATGTAAGGGTCCTGTACTTGCACTGGCAGATGTGATAGGCTCCACTGCCGTATTGCTCGACTACACCATCGCTCATCCGCAGGGAGAGTATATAGTGGCTACAGAAGAGGGAATACTGCATGAGATGCGCAGCAAATGCAAGAATGCCGTATTCTATCCCGTGGCTCCCGAACTGGGCGAAGATTTCTCCTCCTGTGCCTGCAACCAGTGTGACTATATGAAAATGAATACACTGACCAAACTCTACAACACGCTCAAATATGAATGGCCTGTAGTAGAGGTGGACAAACAGATAGCAGCCGATGCTGTGAAACCTATAAAAAGAATGCTGAGTATTTGAAACAGTTCACTCCCCTACTCCATCCCTCAAAGGAAGATATAGGGGAGTAATATTTATTATGGAAATACAGCAAAGTCTGTTGAAATATAATTGTATGCAGAAAAATTGTAGTAAGCGTAAATTACTTTTTTATTTAAACCCTATAAAGTATGCAACACTTATGCTGATGTAAAATATGCAGACAATTATAATTCAACAGACTCTCTGTTATAAATAAAAAGAAAGGTTATTCAACAAGATTAGAATTTATATCCTAAGTTGATGTTGAATGAGCTGATTTTGCATTTTTTGTAGATTTCAGAAAAATCTTTTCCATAAGAAGCTCCAAGAACAAGACCTTTTCCTATGTGTGCATTCAGACCTATCTGCCATCCTATTTGGAAGCGTTTCCATGTGGCGTCTGAACTTCCCATATCTTTCTTGTCGAAAAGATTCATATCTATATCTTCTAAATACTCTTTATATTCCTTATATTCACTACCTAAATTCCATTCACACTTTCCTTTTCCAGATAGGTTGTATCTCAGATTTACCCCAACAAAAGGAAGGAGTGAAACGTTGCTGTTGTTCAAGTCGAACTTGTAGGTAAGGGCAACAGGAACTTTTACGGAAAACATGTTGAATTTTTCTTTAGGATCGAAAAATCCTTCCTCTCTTAATTCTTCTATATCCTCCTCATCAAAACCTGTCCATGTACCATCGTCATTGGTGTAGAAAGAATACTGCAAACCCAATCCTATTTCAACAAAAAGAGGATGGCCTTGGGTGATGCTGAAGGCTTTGCTATATCCTACACTGAGACCTGTGAAGTTTTGGTTGTCAGCATCCTTGATATCTACATTGAATGTGCTGGGATTGTATTGAACCCATAGCGAACTCCATCCATCAGAACTGCTGTTGTTATTGGAAGAAGATGAATTGGTAAACTGCGCAAACGCTCCTGCGCAAACGGAGAGCAGAGTAATAACTGCCATCAGTCTAATTCTTTTCATAATAGTTTATTGAATAGATTAAAAAATAAAGTTCATTCGCCACACATTGGCTGTTCCATTGCTACTTCCCCTTTGGGATATAAAATATATGAATTTGCCGTCCCTGCTCCACACAGGACTCAGGTCGTCAGCGGCATGATAGGTAAGTTGGGTCAATTGGGTTCCGTCTATTCTACAGACAAATATGTCAGTATTGGTATATATGAAATTGCCATTTGACAGGGTATTGCTG